>NZ_JAZHCY020000002.1:0-545 GCF_036924415.2 Candidatus Phytoplasma prunorum | reverse complement strand
AATCCGGATAACGCTTGCCCCCCATGTATTACCGCAGCTGCTGGCACATAGTTAGCCGGGGCTTATTCATTAAATACCGTCAGAATGATTTTTCCATCATTTTTTCTTCTTTAATAAAAGAACTTTACGTACCTAAATACTTCATCGTTCACGCGGCGTTGCTCGGTCAGAGTTTCCTCCATTGCCGAAAATTCCTTACTGCTGCCTCCCGTAGGAGTTTGGGCCGTATCTCAGTCCCAATGTGGCCGTTCAACCTCTCAGTCCAGCTACACATCATAGTCTTGGTAAGCCATTACCTTACCAACTAACTAATGTGCCGCAAGCCCATCTCTCAGCATACCCTTGCGGGTCTTTTAAAAGTTTCGAGATGCCTCAAAACTTCATATCCAGTCTTAGCAGTCGTTTCCAACTGTTATCCTCGTCTGAGAGGCAGGTTACTTACGTGTTACTCACCCGTTCGCCACTGAAACTAAAAGTTTCCGTTCGACTTGCATGTATTAAGCACGCCGCCAGCGTTCATCCTGAGCCAGGATCAAACTCTTAAT
>NZ_JAZHCY020000001.1:0-969 GCF_036924415.2 Candidatus Phytoplasma prunorum | reverse complement strand
AAGGAGGTGATCCATCCCCACCTTCCGGTAGGGATACCTTGTTACGACTTAACCCCAATCATCAACCCTACCTTAGACAGTTCCCTCTTTTGCAAGTTAGGCTACTGGTTTTGGGTATTGTCAACTTTCGTGGTTTGACGGGCGGTGTGTACAAACCCCGAGAACGTATTCACCACGACATGCTGATTCGCGATTACTAGCGATTCCGACTTCATGAAGTCGAGTTGCAGACTTCAATCCGAACTGAGACTGTTTTTTTGAGATTTGCTAAAAACTCACGTTTCAGCTACTCTTTGTAACAGCCATTGTATCACGTTTGTAGCCCAGGTCATAAGGGGCATGATGATTTGACGTAATCCCCACCTTCCTCCAATTTATCATTGGCAGTCTCACTAAAGTGCCCAACTAAATGATGGTAACTAGTGATAAGGGTTGCGCTCGTTGCGGGACTTAACCCAACATCTCACGACACGAGCTGACGACAACCATGCACCACCTGTATCCCTGATAACCTCCACTATATTTCTATAGCTTTGCAGAGTATGTCAAGACCTGGTAAGGTTTTTCGTGTATCTTCGAATTAAACAACATGATCCACCGCTTGTGCGGAGTCCCGTCAATTCCTTTAAGTTTCATACTTGCGTACGTACTACTCAGGCGGAGTACTTAATGTGTTAACTTCAGCACTGGTTTAACCCAACACTTAGTACTCATCGTTTACGGCGTGGACTACCAGGGTATCTAATCCTGTTTGCTCCCCACGCTTTCGTGCCTCAGCGTCAGTTAAGACCCAGCAAGCCGCCTTCGCTACTGGTGTTCCTCCATATATTTACGCATTTTACCGCTACACATGGAATTCCACTTGCCTCTATCCAACTCTAGTCAAACAGTTTCTATAGCATCACAACGTTAAGCGTTGAACTTATACCATAGACTTATTTAACCGCCTACGCACCCTTTACGCCCAAT
>NZ_JAZHCY020000011.1:0-46913 GCF_036924415.2 Candidatus Phytoplasma prunorum | reverse complement strand
AACCAATATTATATTTTTTATAAACCTTTAAAGTTTCTAATTGCATTTTTTGAATAGAAACAGGATCTTTTTTTAAAATATATTTATCTCTAATTTTATCTATTTCGGGTTGTACTAAACTCATATTCAAAGTAAAAGTACTAGTTTTAGTATAAATCGGCCAAGATAAAGTTCTAACTAAAACAGTAGTTAAAATTATACCAAATCCTAAATTACCAAAAAAATAAGAAAAAATATATAGAAAAAAACCAATAGTAATTATTAAAACATTCCAAATATAATAAAAACCTAATTTACCACTCCAATTTAATTTAGAAGGCCATTGAATAGGTAAATATCCGTAATTATCGACAAATATTGGAAAATTAAGTGAAAGATTATCATTAAATATTAATTCAGAAATTAAATGAGGAGGGTTATTATCACCGAAAGTAACTTGTTTAATAATATTATTATACATAGTTAAATCTTTGGAATTAATTTCATTTTTTTCATTATTAAATAACTTATGATGTTTTAATGACGGTAATTTTTCAATATTATTACTACTATTTAAAAATTTTAAAAAAAATTCTTTATTATAATTTATACCAAAATATTTCTTATATTTTGAATTATCACTGGTGTCATCAACAATATATCGATAATTAGTTCCGATTAAAACAGTAAAAAAATCCTTAATATTATTTAATTTTTTTATTTTTTGTTGTTGAAAATTTTTTGTTCCATATGAATAATCTTCTGTTGAATCAAAACAAAGATAATTAAAATCATATTCATTGTCGAATTTAATTATATTTTTAATTTGAATTCTATTATCATAAATAATTTCAACAGTAATAGGAGGAGCAAAAGAATAAGAGTCTGTATTATATAAAATGTTTATTTGAATATTATCAAGTTCAATTTCTTCTAATTGTTTAATTTGAATATTTTGTTCTTGATTATTAGTATATAATTTAAAAACATCAAAATGTTTTTTAATAAATGGTTTAATATCATGATTAGATAAAGATATTTTTTTACTATTAAAATATGGTTTTAATTCTTTACTAAATTCTAACATTGCATTTTTATTTTTAAAAACATTAACTACATAAAGTACATTTTCTTTTGTTTTTGATTTAATAAAGATAAATTTTATAAAAATAAAAAAAACAATAAAAAATAATATTAAAAAAATAGTTTTTGTAAAATTACTTCTTTGTTTGAACATAATATTTTAATTCCTAACTAAATTTAAATTACTAAATTAGATCTTTTTAATAAAATAAAAAACTCTTTTTTAATTTGTTGAAATATTAAATTTTTAGCTTTAGGTTTTATAACTAAAACAAAAGATATTTTAAAATCAATTAAAACATGAAATTCCTTAATAATCATTCTTAAACGTCTTTTAATTAAATTTCTTTCATAAGCTTTGCCATATTTTTTACCTATACTTAAAGCAAATTTAAAATGTGTTTGAGTTTTATTTTTTACATGATATAAAACAAAAAAAGAATTACCAATACTTTTTTTAAATTTTAAAATATTACTAATATCAATATCTTTTTTAATAATAAATTTTTTTTTCATAAGTTTAAATTTAGATTAATTTTAATAAATTATAAATCTCTAAAAATAAATAAAAATTTTTATAATTAGAATCTTTATATTTTATAATTCAATAATTAAACTGTTAAACGCATACGACCTTTAGATCTTCTTGCATTAATAACTCTTTTACCTCCAATAGTAGATATTCTAGCTCTAAAACCATGAGTCCTTTGTCTTTTAATTTTACTTGGTTGATATGTTCTTTTCATATAAAATAATATTTTTACCTCTTTTTCTTAAACTATATTATAACTAGATTTTTTTCATTTGTCAACAATAAACCAATTGAAATATTTTTGTGATAATAATTTTAAACAAATTAAAAATTTTTTTAAACTATTTTGAATAAAATATAATTTTTTATTTAATATTTTTAAAATTATTTTTTTATATAATAAACTTGAAATTATATTCGAATATATTAATTCAATTTTATTTTAAAAAGTTTATCAATAGTTAATAATAAATATTAAATACAAAAAAAAATAATAAATTTCTGAAATTAATTTTTAAATTTTTTTGTTTTTATAAAATCAAAAAATAAATTCATTAACATATTTAAAATAATAAAAAAAATTGGTAAATAAAATTTTATTATTTTGTATATAATAAAGATAAAAGATTTTTTTTATAATTTTCTACTCCAGGTTGATCAAAAGGATTCACTTCTAAAAGATAAGCAGAAAGGGCACAAGCTTTTTCAAAAAAATATACTAAATAACCAAAATGATATTCATCTAAATTATCAAAAATAATTTCTATATTAGGCACATTACCTTTAATATGAGCCATTTTTACAGCCTTTAAAGCATTTTGATTTATATAAGATAAACTTGTATTCGATAAATAATTTAATTTATCAATATTATTACATAAATTAGGAATAAAACAATCGTCAGGCATATTTTTAACATTTAAAATAGTTTCAAAAAAAATTTTCGGACCTTCTTGTAAATATTGCCCTAAAGAGTGTAATTCTGAAGTAGCATAAAGACCACATGGAAAAAGAGATTTACCATCTTTTCCTTCAGATTCTGCAAATAATTGTTTCCACCAATCAGTAAAAGAAATTAAATTAGGTTCATAACTAACTAACAATTCAATATGTTTTTTATTTTGATATAAACAAAATCTAGCAATAGCATATTGATAAGAAAGATTTTTTGATAATTCATAACTATTAGTATCATAAAATGCATCTCTAGCACCTTTTAAAATATTTTCTATATTAATATTGGCAAAAATAAAAGGTAAAAATCCTACCGTAGATAAAACACTAAAACGTCCACTTATTGATTTTGGAATATCAAAAACTTCATATCCCTCTTGCAAAGCTAAATTAAATAAATTATTACCTTTATTTTTTCTAGTTGTTACAAAAATTCTTTTTTTAGTTTCTTTTTTACCAAATTTAAATTCTAACTCTTTTTTTAAAATTCGAAATGCAATAGCTGGTTCAATAGTATTTCCTGATTTAGAAATAACATTAATAGCCCAATTTTTGTTTTTTAAATATTTAATTAAATTAGATAAATAAAAACCTGATATTTGATAACCAGCAAAAATAATCTGGGGTTTAGATAATATAAAGTCAAATTTTAAAAAATCTAAACCAGCTTTTACACCATAATAAGAACCACCCGCTCCAATGACTATTAAAACTTCTAAATCATAATAAGATTTTATTTGATTAATTTTAATAACTTCTTTATAATTAACTTTAAAAGGTAAATCTAACCAACCTAAAAAATCTTTACCAACACCTTTTTTATTTTGCATATTTTGATGAATTATTTTAATTTTAGATATTAATTGCTGGCTTTCTGTTTCAAAATTAATAAATTTTTTTATACCAGATAAATTTAATTTTAATCCCATATAATTTTAAAAAAACTCCTTTTTTTAGAACATTTATTTTTTCAAACTATTATAAAAATAAAATTATAAACGTTTATATTTAAAAAAAAATTAAATACCAATATATTATATTTTTTTAAAATTAATTTATAAATAAAAATCTTTTAAATATATTAAAATTTAAAATTAAAAATTAATTATTATCTTCAAAACGAATAAAAAGTATTTCTTTTGAATATAATTTTTTACTTTCAGTTACGCCAAAAATTTCTAAACTATCAAAAGTATTATTTTCAGATTTAATTTGTTTTAAAATAGATTTAGCTGTAGTCGGTAAAAAGGGTTGCAATAAAACACCAATAAATCTTAAAGTTTCTACTAAACTATATAAAACATGATCTAAAATATCTTGTTTATCACTTTTTTTAAATAATATCCAAGGTTTAGCTAAATCAATATATTTATTAGAAAAACGAGCTAATTGCATAATAACTTCTAAAGAATCAGAAATTTGAAAATTCAATATTTTTTTTTTTATCAACGGTAAAGCTTCTAAAGATTTTTTAGATAAATCAATTTCTAAAATTTCTGGTAAAATAACCTTTTTTAAATTATAATTACGATAAGATTTTAACATACCTAAAGTTCGACTTAATAAATTACCTATGGTATTAGCTAAATCAGTGTTATTTCTTTCTATTAATAACTCATGTGTAATATTTCCATCTTGATTATATGGTATTTCATGTAACATAAAATAACGAATTGTATCAACTGAAAAAGTTTTTAATAAATCATCAATATATAAAACATTACCTTTAGATTTGCTCATTTTATTTTTATCAAACAAAATAAAAGGATGTACAAAAAATTGTTTTGGTAAAGGCAATTCTAAAGATATTAATAAAATTAAAAAATGAACTAAATGAAAACGTATAATATCTTTCCCTATAATATGAAGATCGCACGGCCAATATTTTAAAAATTCTTTACTTTTAGGTAAATCCGGATGATAATTTAAACCAGTAATATAATTTAACAAAGCATCAACCCAAACATAAACAAAATGTTGTGAATTAAAATTTAAATTGATACCATATTTACAAAAAGTTCTAGTAATACATAAATCAGGCAAAGGATCTTTTAATAAATTTAAAATCTCTTGTTTTTTATTAGCTGGCTTAATTAAAAAATTATCATTTTTTAAAAAATCATATAATTTTTTTTGATATTTAGATAATTTAAAAAAATAAACTTCCTCGCTATTCCATATTGGAACTTCGCCATTTTTAGTCAATCCATTTACTAAATCTTTTTCTAATACATAAGATTCTTCAATAACAGAATAAAATCCTTCGTATTTGCCTAAATAAATATCTTTTTGCCTATATAACTTATCTAAAATCGCTTGTACTGATTTTTTATGGTTTTCGTTAGAAGTTCTAACAAATTTATTATAACTAATATTCATTAAATCATAAATTCTTCTAATTTCTTTAGAAAAATAATCAACATAAATTTGTGGTTTTTCATTTTTAGATTTTGATTTTTGTAATATTTTTTGACCATGTTCATCTGTTCCGGTTTGAAAATAAACATCATAACCTTCTAATCTTTTAAAACGAGCTAAAAAATCAGCTAAAACAACTTCATAAACATTACCAACGTGAGGAATATCTGAAGCATAAGAAATAGCGGTTGCAAGATAAAATTTTTCTTTTTTTTTCATTTTTTTATAATTCCTCAAAAATTAAATTTTATATTTTTTATAAATTTCTCTCTTGGAAATTTTTCTTTCTTTAGAAACCTTTTGAAAAGATTCTTTTTCACTAAAACCTTGTTTTAAATAAAATTGAATATGTTGTAATAAGGAAAAATTTTCAAAAAACATAAAAGATTTATTAAAACCTTCAATTACTATAACATATTCACCTTTTAAAAATAATTCTTTTTTTAAAATTTCTTCTAAAGAAGTATTAATTATTTGTTCAAATTTTTTAGTTAATTCCCTTGCTAAAGAAATTTTTCTATTACCATAAAGTTTTTTTAGCAATTTTAAAGTTTCTAATACTCTATAAGATGATTCATAAATTAATAAAGTTGCTTCACAAAATTTATATTTTAATAAAAAAAAATTTTTTTTATTTTGTGAACGAGGCAAAAAACCTAAAAAAATCAAAGGTAATTTAAAAGAAGACGTAATAAAAGCTGTTAAAAAAGCAGTTACTCCAGGAATAGCTATTGTATGAAAACCCCTTTTTTGCACCTCTTGAACTAATACATCACCGGGATCACTAATTAAAGGTGTTCCAGCATCACTAATTAAAGCTAAATCATGTTTAGAAGTTAAAAGTTGTAATATTTTATTTAAACGTTTTTGTTGATTATATTGATAAAAAGAAATTATGGGTTTTTTAATATCATAAAAATCTAAAAGTTTTTTTGATATTCTTGTATCTTCTGCTAAAATAAAATCAACAGATTTTAAAATTTGTAAAGCTCTTAAAGTTATATCAGATAAATTGCCGATTGGAGTAGATACTAAATATAAAGTAGGTTTTATTTCTATAAAACTTTTTTGTGATAAAAACATTAAATTTAATTTTCCTTTAATTTAAAAATATTATTTTATAAAACAAATTTCATCTAAACCAATTAATAAAGTCATAAATAAATCTTCATCAGTAAATAAGTATTTTTCTTTTTTTTGTAAACTTATAATTAAATTTATTATCATATTTAAATTTTGGATAGAAAAATCTATAAAAAAAATATCTGATGATTTATAATCATAAAAACAATCAATGTTTGTTTTTTTGTAAAAAATAACTATAAAATATTTTAACAAACAAATTAATAAATCTCGAAACCAACCCTTTTTTTCTTTTATTATAGGAAAATTAATAAATATAGTTCTTAAAAAATATGATTTTTGCAAACCATCAATAATATTTAAAAAAGTTTTTTTAAAATTAATATAGTAAGAACTATTAAAAAAAAGTAAATTTATTCTTTCTTTTTGAATTAAAGACATCAAAAAACAATCTATAAATTCAAAACCTTCTTCTTGAAACAACAAATATTTTTTTTGTTCTTCAGCAAAATAAGAAAAAGGTAAACTAAAAACTTGACAACGTGATAGAATCGTTGGTAATACTTGTGATGAATCTTCAGACAATAAAAAACCATGAGTATCTTGATTAATAGGATTTTCTAAAAAATTTAATAAAATATTACTAGCTGAATAAGTCATATTATTAATATTTTCAATTACATAAACTCTTTTTTTATATAATAAAGGTTTTTGTAAAAAATAAAACTTTAAATTTAAAATATCTTCCTTTATAATTAAAGAATCGTTTTTAGTTAAATAATAAAAATTAGAATAAGTGTTTGTAATCATTAATTGTTCTAATGTTAAATTTGGATTATTAATTTTTAAAATTTCATAAGATATTTTAATAACTAATTCTTTTTTATTGAAAATTTTGTTACCTTCAATTAAATACAAATGAGATATTTTTTTATTTTGAATAATTTTTTGAAACTTTTGATATAATTCAAATGATTTTAATATCATTATTGATTCTTAATATTAAAAAATTCTATAACTTTTTTATAAATAATTTCAAAAATATTTTCTAAAGATTGATTACCATCAATTAATATAATTCTTGATTTATTTTTTTTAAAAATATTTAAATAACCTTCTCTTACACGTTGATGAAAATCCATTTTTTCTAAATCAAAATTATCTAATTTTTCTTTTCTAAAATTTTTAATACGTCGAATACCAATAAAAGGATCTATGTCAATATAAAAAGTAATATCAGGTAAATATTTTAAAGCATAAAAATTAATTTTATAAATAAACTCTTCTCCTAAATTTCTTCCATATCCTTGATAAGCTACTGATGAATCTAAAAAACGATCACAAATAACAATTTTTTTTTGTTCAAAAGATGGAATAATAATTTGATTTAAATGTTCTATTCTGTCTGCTGCATATAATAAAGACTCACTGTAACAATTTAATTTTTTAAAAAAAGAATTTAAAAGTATTTTTTTAATCGGTTCGGTTTGTAAACAACCCCCAGGTTCTTTAGTAAGTATTGTTGAATAATTGTTTTCCATTAATTTTTTTTCTAATTTTTTTGATAAAAAAGTTTTTCCTGTACCTTCTCCACCTTCAAAAGAAATAAACATTATCTCGCTCCTTATTATAATTAATAAAAAATTTTTTTTAAAATTAAACCTTTAGCTGGTGCTAATAACCTAGCTTTTTGATTAATTTTTAAATCTAACATTTGTTTAAATTCTGATAAAGTTTTTTTATTTTGAGCAATTTCAATTAAAAAACCAACTAAAAAACGAATCATGTGTTGAATAAAACTATTACCATGAATTATCAAAAAATATTTTTGTTTTGTTTCTTTCATAAAGGCTTTAAAAATAATTCTTTGATAATTTTTTAAATTTTTTTTTGAAGTAAATAAATAAAAATCATGTTTACCTTCAATAAATAATATTGCTTCTTTGATTTTATTAAAATCAATATTAGGGATATAAACTTGAAATCGATAATTAAAAACATTTAATTTTGTTTTAGAAAAAACATAATGATAAATTTTAGATTTAGCTTGAAAACGAGCATGAAATTCTTTTGGCATTAAACTAATTTTTATAATTTGAATATCAGGTGGTAAACAAAAATTTAATATTTTTTGAAATTGTTCATTAGGAATTAAAAAAGGGAGTTTGAAATGTACTATTTGACCTAAAGCATGTACTCCTTTATCTGTTCTACTGGCGCCGTAAATTTTAATTGTTTTTTGCTTAGTTATTTTATTTAAAACGTTTTCTAAAATAGATTGGATTGTATTTAAATGTAATTGTTTTTGAAATCCATAATAATCAGTACCATCATAACTTAAAACTAACTTATAATTAAAATCTTGCAATTTTATCTCCTATATTTTTGACTTTTTAATATATCAAAAAATAAAATTAATTAATAAAAAAACAAAAACTATCATAATAATAAAAAAAATATCAATTTTTGTAACTTTATAAAAAATCATTTTAGTACGTGGAGCTCCTAAAACATAGCCCCTTACTTCCATAGCGTTAGCTAAAATTAAAGATCTTTTAAAAACTAAAACAAAAATAGGAATTAGTAAAGATAACAAATTATTAATTTTTTTTAAAAAATTTTTATTTTGTAAATCCATTCCTCTAGATGTTTGAGCTTTTAAAATTTTTTCAGTTTCTTGAAATAAAAAAGGTACAGAAATAAAAATTAAAGATAACATAAAAGTAAATATTTCTACTGGTATTTTAATTTTTTTTAATGGACATAAAATTATTCTTAAACCATCGTTAATTTCCATAAAAGAAGTTGATTTATTAAAAACAAAAATAATCATAATAATAATTATTAATCGTAAAAAAATAAAAAAACTTTGAAAAAAAGATTTTCGTTGTAAACCATAATTTTTAATATTTGATGATGTTAAAAATGATATATTTTCAACATTATTTAATGAAATAATTAAACTCGGAAAAACAAAAAATAAAAATAATAAAAAAATAAAATAAATCATTTTGAAAAAAAAATTTTTTTTAGTTATATTATAAAAGAATATTAAAAATATAAATATTAAAAAATTATTATAACCACCCCAATCATAAAAAGGGATTTCAAATAATAAATTTTTGTTTTGATTTATAGATTCAAATTGAATCAATAGAGAAAAAATAAATAAAAATCTTAAATTTTTAATTTGTTCAAGAAAATGTTGAAAAAAATAATTATAAAA
Organism: Candidatus Phytoplasma prunorum; assembly: GCF_036924415.2. NCBI lineage: Bacteria > Bacillati > Mycoplasmatota > Mollicutes > Acholeplasmatales > Acholeplasmataceae > Candidatus Phytoplasma > Candidatus Phytoplasma prunorum. Next base: position 37,638 of record NZ_JAZHCY020000011.1, on the reverse strand, counting down.
AAAACAATAAAAAAATAATAAAAAAAATAAAAATCCATATATAAAAAATAAAATTTTTTCTTTATTGGAAGAGACTTCTGAAAAATAAATAGGTAAACGAAAAATAATAAAAAGTATAAAAAATAAAATTACAATTTTAAAAGAAGGATGAATCCGTTGCAATAAAGAAGATTTAGAAACAGAAAAAATCATTTCTCGATCATATTTCGAATTTAAATCATTTTTCGTCATAAAAAATCCCTTCAAAATATTTTTTTAAAGATAAAATTTTTTTAAATATTCTAATAAAGTTTTAAAACAATATTTATTTTCAAAAGGAATTCCAATAGTTTGTTGTAAATGTTTTAAAATTTTAAAAGTTTGTGGATAACCTAAATCAAATTTAGAAAAATAATCACTTTCAAAAAAAACTTCTTTATAACCATCAAAAACAAGTTCACCTTGTTCCAAAAATAAAATCCTAGAAGCATATTCAGCAACTAAATTAATATCATGAGTAATCATAATAATAGTTTTTTTTTGTTTTTTATATATTTCTTGAAAAAAATTCATTATATTTTTTTTACTCAAAGAATCTAAACCTCTTGTAGGTTCATCTAATATTAAAATATCTGGTTCCATAGCTAAAATACCTGCAATAGCTACTTTTCTTTGTTGACCATCGCTAATTTGAAAAGGAGATTTATCAAATAAATCTTCTGAAATACCAATTTTTTTTAAAACTTGAATAGATTTTTGTTTAGATAATTCATAATCATTAGTAAAATTTTCAGGAGCAAACATAACATCTTTTAAAACACTAATTTCAAATAATTGATACTCTGGAAATTGAAAAACCAATCCTATTTTCTTTTTTAAAGCAATTAAATTTTTTTTTTTTGTTTTAGAATTAATTAATTGATTAAAAATTATTATTTTACCAATATCAGTAATTAATAAAGAATTCATTAATTGAACTAAAGTGGTTTTGCCAGAACCTATTTTACCAATTAAAGCAATAAATTCACCTTCAGATTTAATACTTAAATTAATATCTTTTAAAGAAAAAATTTTATTTTTTTTATCATAAAAAAATTTTACTTTTTCAAATTGTATAGCCATAAAATTTCTTTCATCTTTTCTAATATTTTTATATCTTTAATTTTTTTATCTTTATAAAACATAATATCTTTTTTTATTTCATAATAAATTTTTAAAGCTAAAGTTGGTTCTAAATTATTTTGATTTAAAAAAATTTGATTCTCTAAAATAATTTCTGGTTTATCCTTCTTTACTAATTGACCTTGCGATAAAACAATAATTTCATCACTTTTAGAAGCAAAATCTAGATCATGAGTAATAGTAATAACAATTTTATCTTTAATTTTTTTAATAATATTTTCAATTTCTTTTTTTGACTTATCATCTAAAAAAGAAGTAACTTCATCAAAAATAATAATTTCTGGTTGCATAGCTAAAACAGATGCAATAGTAACTTTCTGTTTTTGTCCTCCAGAAAGTTCTTGTGGACTTTTATTTAAAAAATTACTCATACCAACCATTTCAGAATAATCATAAACCCTTTTTATAATTTCATTTCTGGACAAATTTTGATTTTCTAAACCAAAAGCTATATCATCTTTTACTGTATGACCTATAAATTGATAATCTGGATTTTGAAAAACCATACCAATCTTATTACGTAAAAATGGTAAATTATTATAATTTAACTTTAAACCATCAATTAAAATATTTCCTTCATAAGGTTCTAACAATCCGACTAAAATTTTAGCTAAAGTTGATTTACCCGAACCATTATGACCCATAATAGAGACCCAATTATTTTTGTAAATATTAAAACTTAAATTTTTTAATACTTTTTTATCATCATAAATAAAACTTAAATTTTGAATTTCTAACATAAAAGATAATAACCCTTACCTTTATTATATATTAAATAAAATATTATTATTTATTTTTAATAAATTATTATTTTTTTTATATATAAAAATATAATTTAAAATCAATTAATAAAAGATTACTTTATTATAAAATATAAATACTCAATTATATTAATATTTTAATAAAAATGCCTTATATAAATAAAATAAGACATTTTTAAAATTTAATTCTTTTAAACAAAAGTAATTATAGCCATAGGAGCTGCGTCCCCACGACGAGGAACAGTTTTAATTATTCTTGTGCAACCGCCATTTCTATTAATATATTTTCTGGCTGTAGTTTTAAATAATTTTTGAATAACAGTTTGTTCTTTATTAATATTTTCATCAAATAATTTTTTAATTGCTTGACGTCTGCTATGTAAACTGTTTTTTTTAGCTAAAGTAATAACTTTTTCAACATTTTTTTGTAATTCTTTAGCTTTAGATTCGGTAGTAATAATTTTTTCTTTAATAATTAAATCAGAAACTAAACTTCTTAATAAAGATTTTCTTTGAGATTTATTACGTCTTAATTTACTATAAGCCATACCAATTATTCCTCTATTTCTTCTTCATCATCATAATATAATTTTTTTTCTAAATCATTTTGAAATTTAAGACCATGTTGCTTAAATTTTTCTTTTAATTCTTCAAAAGATTTTCTACCTAAACTTTTTAATTTAAAAACTTCTTCTTCTTTTAATAAAACTAAATCAGATACTTTTTCAATTCCTGATTTTTTTAAACAATTAAATAAACGAACAGATAATTCTAATTGATCAATCCTTAATTCTAGAGATTTATTAGGCAATTCTTTCTTAGGCTCATAAATAAAACTGATTTGATCTTTTTTTTCATTTAAATTAGCTAAAAAACTAAAATGATCAAATAAAATTTTAGAGGCCATAGTTAAAGCGGTTTTAGCTGTAATAGATTTATTAGTAGTAATTTCAATTATTAATTCTTCTTTATCTCCTAATTTTTTTTCTATATCATAAGAAACTTTATTAACAGGTGTATAAAAAGTATCAATACTAATTAAACCTATCTTTTTTTTTGTATAAACCTTATTTTCTTCAGCACTAACATAACCTATTCCTCTTTTAATTAATACAGTCATTTTTAAAGAAGCTTTTTCAGATACTAAATTAGCTATTTCTTGTTCAGGATTAATAATTTTAACACCTTCAATTTGTTCAAAACAAGAAGCTGTTACTTTTTTTTTTCCTGAAACAAATAATTCCATTTTTTGTTCAAAATCATCATCTATCGAATCTACAGATATTACCACTTTTTTTAAATTTAAAACAATAGACATTACATCTTCATAAACTCCAGAAATTGTACTAAACTCATGATCAACACCTTGAATTTGTACATAAACTATTCCGGCACCAGGCAAAGAAGATAACAAAACTCTTCTTAAAGGATTACCAATAGTAACACCATAAGAAGGGTCTAAATTTTGAATAATAAATTTACCAAAAGATAAATCTTCAGATAAATTTTCTTCCAGAAAAAAAAGATTAATAAATTTAATTTTTTTCATATCTTTATAAATTCTTATCCACGAGGACGTTTAGGAGGTCGACAACCATTATGTGGCACTGTTGTAACATCCCTAATCGAAGTAATTTCTAATCCTGAAGCCTGTAAAGAACGTATAGAAGCTTCTCGTCCTGCGCCTGGACCTTTAACAAAAACTTCTACTTTTAACATTCCATGTTCTAAAGCTGCTTTTGCTGCATTTGATGATGCAATTTGAGCCGCAAAAGGTGTTGATTTACGACTTCCTTTAAAACCTAAAGCACCAGCACTACTCCAAGTAATAGTGTTTCCTTGTAAATCAGTAATAGTTAAAATAGTATTATTAAAAGTAGTGTGAATATGTGCTATTCCTAAATTAATATTTTTTTTAAATTTATTTTTATTTTTTTTTTTCTTAATCATAAACAAATATTAGCCTTTTCTATTTTTTATTATTAGTAACCGTGTTTTTTGTTCTACGCTTACCTTTTATAGTCCTAGCATTATTTCTTGTATTTTGACCACGTGAAGGTAAACCTTTACGATGACGTAAACCTCTATAAGATCCATTTTCCATCAAACGTTTTATATTTAAAACAACTTCTCTTTTTAAATCGCCTTCTACTAAATAATTACCATTTTGAATTTTATTTCTAATAGCAATTAAATGTTGTTCTTTTAAATCTTCTACTTTAGTATTGATATTAATTTCTTTCAAATCGCTCAAAATATTTTGAGCTTTTTTTATTCCAATACCACGAATATACGTTAAAGCAATTACAACTCTTTTATTACTAGGAATTTCAACACCCGCAATTCTTGCCATAAAAATACTCCTCTTAAATTATCCTTGTCTTTGATTATGTCTTCTATTTTTTTTATTAATGATATAAACACGCCCTTTTCGACGTACAATAATATCATCCGGGCTACGTTTTTTAACAGATGATCTTACTTTCATTATATAATTTTCTCCTTTTGAAAAAATATTAATTAATTTTATGAATAACGATAAAAAATACGTCCTTCGTTAAAATTATAAATAGATATTTCTACTTTAACTCTATCACCAAGTAAAACACGAATTTTATTCATGCGAATTTTACCAGAAACATAAGCTAAAATAATCTTATTATTAGACATTAATTGAACCTTAAATTTAGTATTTGCATTAGGTAAAACTTCAACAACTTTTGCATCTACTTGTAATAAATCTTCTTTATAATTTTGTTTTAACACTTTTTTTTGTAAAATTTTTTTTTTGTAAAATTTTTTTTTTAACACTTATAAAATCACCAACCTTTTTTTAAATATTAAGTTAAAATTTCATAATCTTTTTCAGTAACTAAAACAGTATGTTCAAAATGAGCACTAAAACTGCGATCAACAGTAACAGCAGTCCAATTATCGAATAAAATTTCTATTTCTTCACTACCTAAAGTAATCATTGGTTCAATACAAAAAGTCATTCCTGGTTTTAATTCAATGTTTTTTTGTTCATATACTATACAATTAGGAATATAAGGTTCTTCATGCAATTTTTTTCCAATACCATGACCAGTAAAATCCTTAACAATTCCATATCCGTAAGGTTTAACAAACTCTTCTATAGCTCTCGAAATATCAATAATATAGTTATGAGTTTTAACTTGTTTTAAACCTTCATATAAAGCTTTTTGTGTCACATCTATTAATTGAATAATTGGTGTTTCAACAGTTCCAATAGTATAAGTAAATGCTGAATCAACAAAATAACCTTTATAATTAATGCCTAAATCAATAGTAATAATATCTCCTGATTTTAAAATTTGTTTTTTAGAAGGAATACCATGAACAACTACTTCATTAACAGAAGTACAAATATGTTTTGAAAAACCTTTATAATTTTTAAAAGCAGAAATAGCTCTTTGTTTTTTAATAAAATTTTTAGCTAAAGTATCTAAATAGTAAGTTGAAACACCAGGTTTTAAATATAAACTTAACATTTTTCTAAGACGTTTTAAAATAAAACCAGCTTGTTTCATTAAATGAATTTCATTTTCTGTTTTAATAAAAATCACTTAATTTACCTATAAATATATAAACTAAAAAACATCATTATTATTTTTTTAAAAAATTTTTGCATAATCTTCTTTATTAACAGTAGAACTAATTTGTTGTAAAGTTTCAATAGAAACACCAACAATAATTAAAAACCCTGTTCCTCCTATTTTAAATTCTGTAAAATTAAAAAATTTACTAATTAATAAAGGTAATATAAATAAAAAAACCATAAACAAAACACCAATAAGCGTAATCCTAAAAAAATCATAAGATATTTTTTCTGTAGTTTGTTTACCTGGTCTGCAATTTTCAATATAAGCATCTTGTTTAGATAAATGTTCGGAGATATCATGAATATTTACAATTAAAAAAGAAGTTAAAAAAGAGAAAAAAATTATTAAACAAACAAAAAAAATAATTCCTAAACTAGTAGATATACTAATAAAATCTATAATTTTATCTTTATAACTTAATTTGTTAAAAAATGGTATATTATTAATAAAAAACATAAAAAATGCTTGTAAAGTAGACGTTAAAATAATAGGCAATACCCCGGAAACATTAATTTTTAAAGGAATATAATTTTCTACCTGACTTTGTTTATTAGGATAAATAATAGGAATTTTAAAAGTAGCTAAATAAATTATAACAGTAGATATTAAAATAAATAATAATAATAAAAATAAAGAAAAAAATTTAATTTTATCAGTATGCCAAAATTCAAATATTTTTTGAAAAGTATTAATTACTCCACTACTCATTCCAACCATAATTAAAATTGAAGTTCCATTACCAATCCCTTTAGCTGTAATTAAATCAGATAACCAAATAGAAATAGCTGTTCCAGTAGCTAAAAAAAACGATATATATATCTTATCTTTAAATAATTCAATATTATATTTATTCATCATTAAATAACTTTGAAACATAGCTAATAAAATAGCTAAAAAACGAATTAAACGATTTAATTTTTGTTTTCCAACTTCACCTTGTTCACGCCATTCTTTCAAATGAGGAATTAATTTTTGAACCAATTGAATAAAAATAGAAACAGTAATATAAGGATATATACTTAAAGATAATAAATTAAAATTACTAAGATCAAAATTAATTAAAAATTGATTTTGATTAAATTTTTTAAAAATTTTCATAATTGCCGCTATGTTAACAGGTAAAAACGGAATTTGTATACTACGTCCTAAAATAAAAATAAAAATAATAAATAAAGTAAAAACAATTCTTGAAATTAATTTACTGTTAAAAATTAATTTTATGTTTTTTAACATCCCTTAATTAACCTCAATATTTCCGCCTGCTAATTTTATATTTTCTTGAGCTTTTTTTGAATATTTAGAAACTTGAAAATTTAATTTTTTTGTTAATTTTCCATGAGATAAAATTTTAACTCCGTTAGGTAATATACTTTTAATAATTTTTTTCTCTAATAATAATTCTTCATTAACTAAAGTATTATTTTCCAATATTTCTAATGTACCTAAATTAACTATAGAATATTTTTTTTGATTAACATTGTGAAATCCACGTTTAGGAATTCTCTGAAAAAAAGGTATTTGACCTCCTTCAAAACCTGGTCTAACACCACCGCCAGAACGTGCTAATTGTCCTTTATGACCCTTACCAGAAGTTTTACCAGTACCACTTCCACAACCTCGTCCTAAACGCTTAACCGTCTTACGAGCACCTTTAAATGGTTTTATTTGATGTAACATAATTATAAACCCTTTCTAAATTTTTTCAATAGTAACTAAATGATAAATTTTTCTCATCATACCTCTATTAACCGGATTATCATCTTTTATAACTTTTTGATTAATTTTTCTTAAACCTAAAATATGTGCAGTTTGAATTTGTGATTTAGTTCTAGCAATTAAACTTTTATTTAAAATAATCATAAATTGTGGTTTTTTCATTTTTTATTATTCCACCTTATCAAAAGAAATTCCTCTTATTTTAGCAATTTCTTCCTTTGTTCTTAATTTTTTTAAACCATCTACAATAGCTCTTAAAACATTAATAGATGTTCTAGAACCTAAAGTTTTAGCTGAAATATCATTAATTCCTGCTAATTCAAAAATAGTTCTTGCAGCATTACCACCTGCAATAATACCTGTACCTTTACAAACTGGTTTTAAAAAAATTTTAGTAGCACCAAAATGACCAGTAATCAAATGTGTAATTGTTGTTTTAAATAAAGGTACTGTTATTAAATTTTTTTTTGCTTTTTCTGAAGCTTTTTTAATTGACTCTATAACTTCTTGAGATTTACCAGTAGCAAAACCTACTCTACCTTTTTTATCGCCTACAACTAACAAAACAGCAAAACGAAAACGTCTTCCGCCTTTAACTACCTTAGTAATGCGTTTTATTTTAACTACTTTTTCTTCAAATAAATTTACTTTTTTATTAAATTTTTGTTTTATCATATCAACTATCCTTAAAACTTTAATCCTAATCTTCGAGAAGCATTAGCTAAAGCTTCGATTTTTCCATGATACAAAAAACCGCCTCTGTCAAAAACTACATTAATAATTCCTTGAGCTAAAGCTTTTTTAGCTATCAATTCACCAACTTTAGTAGCTGTTGTTATATTTAAACCTTTAGAATCGACTTCTTTACTATGAACACTACATAAAGTTATTTGCTTTTCATCATCTATTAATTGTATATAAAAATATTTATTAGAACGAAAAATATTTAAACGTGGTTTTTGGTTTGTACCGATAATTTTTTTTCTTAATTTTAAATGACGTTTTTTACGAACTAAATTAGATATTTTTTTAATGATCATAAACTATTTAATTGACCTTTCTTTATTTTTTAGCACTCTTACCAGCTTTACGAATAACATATTGACCTTCAAAACGAATACCTTTACCTTTATAAGGTTCTGGTTTACGTAATTTAGCTATTTTAGAAGCAAATTCACCTACAAATTGTTTATCTATTCCTTTAATATGAATACCTTTAATTTTTTTAGGAATTTCTATATTAATACCTTTAGGTATAATAATTGTAATAGGATGTGAAAAACCTAAATGTAAAATTAGTTTCTCACCTTGCAAATCAACTTTATAATCTAAACCTACAATTTCTAAACGCTTAACAAATCCTTTTTCTACCCCTTCAATCATATTAGATAATAAAGCACGAGTAGTACCATGAATTTTTTTCATAAAAAGTTCATCATTAGGACGTGTTACTTTGATAATATTATTTATAAGAAGAATTTTAATTTTATGATTAAATTGATATTCAAGTTTTCCCTGAGGGCCTGAAACAACAATAAAATTTTTATCCTTAATTTGTATATTAACAATTTCAGGAACTTTAATTTCTTTATTGCCTATTCTTGACATGTTGTTATTCCTTTCATTACCAAATATAAGCCAATACTTCTCCGCCTACTTTTTCTAAACGAGCTTTATTATCTGTTAAAATACCTTTATTAGTAGAAATTAATGCAATACCTAAACCACCTAATACTTTAGGAATTTTTTCTACCGAAGCATAAACTTTTAAACCCGGTTTAGAAACTTTTTTTAAACCTTTGATAACTCTTTCTCTTTCAAATGTATACTTTAAACTAATAATAATTTCTCGTTTTAATTCTTTAATAAAAAAGTTTTTAATAAAACCTTCTTCTTTTAATACTTTCAAAATTGCCAATTTTAACTTAGAAATTGGAACTATTACTTGTGAATGATGCATTTGATTAGCATTTCTAATTCGAGTTAACATATCAGCAATATTATCAGTCATAACCATATATTATTTATTAACCTCCTCTTGTTTTACCAACTAGCTTTTTTAATGCCCGGAATTTCACCTTTATGTGCTAGTTCTCTAAATTTAATTCTAGAAATACCAAATTTTCGCATATATCCACGAGAACGACCATCAATTGAGTCTCTATTTCTATAACGTACTTTAGAAGCTTTAGCAGGAATCATTGATAAACCTTCATAGTCGGCATTTTTTTTTAATTCAAAATATTTCTCAGCATACTTTGAAATTAATAACAATTGTTTTTTATTTTTAACTATTTTAGATTTTTTAGCCATATATTTTCTCCTTAATCTTTAAAAGGCATGCCGTAAAGTTCTAATAATTTTTTAGCTTCTTCATTGGTTTTAGCAGTAGTAACAATAACAATATCCATACCACGATTTTTAGTGATTTTATCAATATTTATTTCTGGAAAAACAATTTGTTCTTTTAAACCTAAAGAATAATTTCCTCTTCCATCAAAAGATTTAGGTGAAACACCTCTAAAATCTCTTACACGAGGCAAAACTACTTGAGTTAATTTATACAAAAATGATTCTTTTCGTTCACCTCTTAAAGTAACTTTAACCCCGATAAGCATTCCTTCTCTTAATTTAAAATTAGAAATTGATTTTTTAGCTTTAGTAGCTACTGGACGTTGTCCACTTAATAAAGTTAATTCTTGAAAAACATTTTCTAAAACTTTAGGATTAGTTGCGGCATCACCAACACCCATATTAATAACAATTTTATCTATTTTAGGAACTTGCATCAAAGATTTATAACTAAATTTTTTAATTAAAAAAGAAATTATTTCTTCTTTATTATGATGTCTTTTTGTCATTTATTAAAATTTCTCCTTAGTTTAAATCTTCTATTATAGTTCCTGATTTCTTAAAATAACGAACTTTTTTATTATTTTCTATACGATAACCAACTCTGGTGGGAACATTTTTTACAGAATCAATTAAAGCTACATTAGAAATATGTATTGGCGCTTCTTGTTTAATAATATTACCTTTATCTTCATCTTTTAAAGGAGCTTTATGTTTACAAACAATATTCATACCTTCAACTAATACTTTTTGTTGTTTATGAAAAATTTTTAAAATTTTTCCAGTTTTAATAATTTTTTTACCATTGTCATTAGTAACAAAACGTTTTTTACCGGTAATAATTGCTACTTGATCACCTAATTTAATACGCATTATCGTACTTCCTTTATAATACTATAATACTTCTTGTGCTAAAGAAATAATTTTAGTAAATTTTTTTTCTCTTAGTTCACGTGCTATTGAACCAAAAATACGAGTACCCCTTGGGGTTAAATCATCTTTAATAATAACTACAGCGTTTTCATCAAATTTAATATAAGAACCATCTTTTCGTCTTAAACCATATTTAGTTCTAACTATAACAGCTTTTAATACATCTCCTGCCTTAACATTACCAGAAGAAATTGCTTTTTTTACAGTTACAACAACAATATCTCCAATATTAGCATAAAAACCAGTACTCCCGCCTAAAATATTAATAACTAAAACCTCTTTAGCACCACTGTTATCTGCTACAACTAAACGACTTTCTCGTTGAATCATTGTTTTTTATCCTTATCATTGTTAGAAATAATTTTTATTAAACGAAATTTTTTAGTTTTAGAAAGAGGTCTAGTTTCCATAAAACTAATTAAATTACCTTTTTTGGCTTTTTCCATTTCATCATGAACATAAAATTTTCTAGATTTTTTAACTATTTTTCCAAATAACAAATCTTTTTTATAAATATTCACTACCGCAGTAACAGTTTTATTCATTTTATCAGATACAACATTACCTATAAAAATTTTTCTAGAATTACGTAACATTTCAATACCTCCTTATATTATAGTTAAAAAAATTAATATTAAATTTACCTTAATTATTTTTTATTTTTTTATAATATTATTTTTTCTTTTTTAATTTCACTTATATCTTTAAAATTATTATTTTTCAATTCTGGAAAAATTTTTTTAGATAAAAAATTCTCTGTAATAACAGTTTTAATACGAGCAATATCTTTTTTAACTTTATTAATTTGAGAAGTATTAGTTAATTGACCTAAAGATAACTTAAAGCGTAAACGAAAAAAATCTTCTTTAAAATTAATTAAATTATCTTGTAATTCTTTGATAGTCATTTTACGAAATTTTTGAATTTTCATTATTTTTGTTCGCCCTTCTTAACAATTTTAGTTTTAATAGGCAATTTATGTGATGCTAATCTTAAAGCTTCTAATTCGGCTTTAACAGAATTATTTAAATCACTTACTTCAAATAAAACTTTACCTTTTTTAACTACAGCTACCCATTCTTCTGGAGTACCTTTACCTGAACCCATACGAACTTCTAAAGGTTTTCTAGTTAAAGATAAATGAGGGAAAATGTTAATCCAAACTTTTCCTGTTCTTTTCATATGACGAGTCATAGCAATACGAGCAGCTTCGATTTGCTTATTGGTAATCCAATTACCCTCTTGCGCTATTAAACCATAATTACCATTAACAATTAAATTTTTACCTTTAACCTTACCTTCATAACTTAGACGATGAGGACGACGATATTTAGTTCTCTTAGGCATTAACATAATTATTTATCACCTTTATAATTATTATTTTTTTTATTATTTTTAGAAATATAATTACTTTTTATAACAAAAGGTTTTCTAGTGTCTAAAATAGTTTCGCCTGGTAAAACATCACCATGAAAAATCCATACTTTAACACCAAAAGAACCGTAAGTTGTATGAGCTTCTGCAAATGCATATTCAACATCTGCTCGTAAAGTATTAAGTGGTACTCTACCTTCTAAATAACCTTCACTACGAGCCATTTCTAAACCACCTAAACGACCAGAAATTAAAGTTTTAACACCTTTAACTCCTGTTTTTAAAACTCTTTGAATAGCCATTTTTTGCACACGTCTAAAATAAAACCGTTGTTCTAATTGTTCAGCCATTGTTTTTGCTACTAAAATAGCTACTTTATCAGGATTTTTAATTTCTATAACATTTAAAACTACTTCTTTTTTTGTTATTTGTTCTATTTGTTTAGTAATTTTTTTAAGTAATTCATTATCTTTACCGTTAATTATATTAATCTTAACAACATGTAAATTAATTTTAATAATTTCTTTATCTTTTTTCTTACTACGTTCAATTTCAATTTTAGAAATTAAAGATTTAGAATAATTTTTATTAATAAAATTACGAATACAAAAATCTTCATGAATAAATTGTGGAGTTTTTTTAAAATTTGCAAACCATTTAGAATCCCAATCTTTAATAATGCCTAATCTTAAACCATTAGGATTAGATTTTTGTCCCATAAACATTGACCTCCTTTTTTTTAGTTTCAATTTCTTTTTTAATTTCTTTTGTAACAGATAATTTTAAAACAATATGGCTAGTTCTTTTTTTAATCATATCACCCGAACCTTTAGCTCTAGGAAACAAACGTTTTAAACGTAATCCTTCATTAACATAAACTTCAGAAATATAAAAATCATTAGAATTTAAATTAACATTTTGCAATAAATTAGCTTCAGCACTATTTAAAAGTTTTAAAATAATATTTGAAGCTGCTTTAGGAGTAAACATTAAAATAGCTTTAGCTACTTTAATTTCTTTACCACGAATTAAATTAACTACTAAACGTGCTTTTCGAGGAGCAATTGAAACTTTTTTTATAATAGCTTTAGAAATCATTTTTTTTATTCCTTTCTACTATTTTTTTTGAATTTTTTTATCTTTTTTATCATGCCCACGATAAGTGCGTGTCGGAGAAAACTCTCCTAATTTATGTCCTACCATATCTTCATTAATATAAACAGGTATGTGTACGCGACCATTATAAACAGCAAAAGTATTTCCTATAAATTGGGGCAAAATAGTTGTTCTTCTAGACCATGTTTGAATAACTTTTTTATTTTTAATATCTTTTTGTTTTAAAACTTTAACTAATAAATGATTATCATAGAAAGGGCCTTTTTTAACTGAACGTGACATATTTTTTTTCTCCTAATTATTTTTTACGACTTCTAATAATTAAAAAATTTGATTTCTTTTTACGATCTCTAGTTTTAACACCTCGAGCTTTTTTACCCCAAGGAGTCATTGGTGATTTACGACCAATAGGAGCGCGACCTTCACCACCTCCATGAGGATGATCGTTAGGATTCATAGCAGATCCTCTAACAGTAGGTCTAATACCTAAATAACGTTTTTTACCAGCTTTACCATAATTAATTAATTTATGAGATTCATTACCAATTTCACCAATAGTAGCACGACAAGAACTTAAAACTTTACGAACTTCACCAGAAGGTAATCGCAAAGAAACATATTTATCTTCTCTACTAATAATTTGAACATAAGTTCCAGCACTACGAGCTAATTGACCTCCTTTACCTGGCTTTAATTCAATATTATGAACTTTAGTACCAATAGGAATATTAATTAAAGGTAAAGTATTACCAATTTTAATATCAGATTTAGGTCCAGATAAAATTTTAGAACCGACATTTAAATCTTTAGGACATAAAATATATCTTTTTTCACCATCTGAATAATAAACCAAAGCAACGTTAGCACTACAATTTGGATTATATTCAATTTGAGATATTTTACCTATAATATTATCTTTATTTCTTTTAAAATCTATTAAACGATATCTTCTCTTAACGCCTCCACCTTTATGTCTAACAGTTATCTTACCTTGATTATTACGACCACTCATTTTTTTACGAGTAACCAATAAACTTTTTTCTGGTTTTTGAGTCGTAATTTCAGAAAAACTAGAAACACTCATATTACGTAAGCCATTAGTAATAGGTTTATATTTTTTAATTGACGTCTTTATTGACATTTTTAACCTTCCTTAAAAATTAGAAATATATTTATTTTTTATAATAAAAAAATATTAATTTATAATATCTATTTTATGTCCAGGAAATAACTTAACAATAGCTTTTTTGTAGCCTGATGTATAACCTGAATATTTACCTTTTCTTTTAAACTTAGGAGAAACATTTAAAGTATTAACAGACTTGACTTTAATTAAAAAAATCTTTTCTAAAGCTTTTTTTATATCTGTTTTATTAGCTTTTTTAGATACTTTAAAAAAATATTTATTTTGTCTTTCAATTAATTTATTAGTTTCTTCTGTGAAAATAGGTGATTTAATCAAATCATAATATTTAATCATTATTTCAAATTCTCCTCAAAATAATTAGCAGCTTCTTTTGTTAAAATAATTTTAGAATAACTTAATAATTGATAAACACTAACATGTTCTACAGTTTCTAATAATACTTTAGATAAATTTCTAATAGAAAGACATAAATTATGATTTAATTCTGTAGTTAAAATTAAAGTTTTTTGTTTAATATTTAATTGATTTAAAATATTTTGAAATTCTTTAGTTTTATAAGTTTCTAAATTAATATTATCTATTAATATTACATTTTTATTATTAATTTTCCAAGATAAAGCCATTTTTAAAGCTAATCGTCGTACCTTTTGATTAACTTTAACAGAATAATCACGAGGCGAAGGACCAAAACAAACTCCACCACCTCTCCATAAAGGTGATCTAATAGTTCCATGACGAGCACGACCTGTTCCTTTTTGACGCCAAGGTTTTTTACCACCACCAGAAACTAAAGCTCTATTTTTAGTAGAATGAGTACCTTGTCTCATAGATGCTCTTTGAGCATTAACTACATCATATAAAACTTGTTTATTTATTGTAATGCCAAAAATTTTATCATCTAAATAAATTTGAGATAAAAAATCACCTTTTTGATTAATCAAATTATATTTAGGCATTTTGGCCCTCCTTTATAACTTTTTTAATTGCTGTTTTAATCATTACAAATCCTTTTTTAGGGCCAGGAATACTACCTTTAATTAAAAAAAGTTCTTGTTCATGATCAATAGAATTAATTTTTAAATTTTGCAAAGTTACAGTTTGATGTCCCATTTGCCCTGGTAACTTCTTGCCTTTTATTTTACCTTTAATTGGTCCCATAGAACCTGGTCTTCGATGATATCTAGAACCATGACTTTTTGGACCTTCACTTTGATTATGTCTTTTAATAGAACCAGAAAATCCTTTACCTTTAGAAATGCCAATAACGTCGACAATATCTCCTGGTTGAAATAAATTAGTTTTTAAATAAGTACCTAATCCTAATTCTGATAATTCATTTTTAATACCTGGTATAAAACGAATTTCTTTAATGAATCGCTTAGGTGATGTTTTAGCATTTTTAAAATGTCCTAAAGCTGGCTTTGTACTTAATTTCTCTCTTTTAGAACTAAAACCTAATTGAGTAGAAATATAACCATTTTTTTGAAAAATATTTTGTTGTAAAATAACATTGTCTGAAACATCAACAACTGTAATAGGAATTAATAACCCTTGTTCATCGAAAACTTGTGTCATTCCTATTTTTCTTCCTAAGATTCCTTTAGCCATATTATTTAATCATTTCCTTTCTAAAAAATTTAACAATTATTTATATAATTTTTATTTTTTTAATAAAATATCTACCTCAGAAGGTAAATCAATGTACATTAAAGCATCAATAGTTTTTGGATTAGGATTAATAATTTGAATTAAACGCTTATGAGTTCGACGTTCAAACTGTTCTCGAGAATCCTTATTTACAAAAGGAGAACGTAAAACAGTAAAAATTTCTCTTTTAGTAGGTAAAGGCACAGGACCTTTAACTTCAGCACCTGTTTTTAAAACATTATTAATGATTTTTTTTGCAACTTGATCAATTAAATGATGTTCATATGTTTTCAAAAAAATCTTAATAACTTCTTTTTCTTTAGACATTTTATTTTATTTCTCCATGTATTATTTTTTACTTATCATAAAAGTTAATTAAAAAAATTATATATAAAATAAATTTAATAAATAATATTAAATTTTAAAACAATAATTATTATTTTTTTACTGAATAAATTAGAATTAAAAATAAACATTAAATATTATAACTTAAAAAAATTTTTATTGCAATATAAATAATTAAAAATTTAATAATATTAAATATTTTTATAAAATAAATTTTTATTTTAAAATTTGTAAATCTAACCATTTTAAAATATCTAATACAACTATTTTATGTTCTGAAACATGAAATAAATTATGATAATAATAAGGATATAAGTTAATTTTTTTATCTTTTGATTCAATTTTATTAAATAATGTTTTACTATGTAAATAAGAAACTATTTTATCTTGAAAATTATGTAAAAACAAAAAAGGAAATGAATATTTTTTTAAATTTTTATTTAAATATTTTATACTTAAAATTAAAATATTTCTCATTAAACGTGGTTTTACATAATCCAAACGATAAGGATTGTAATCATCCACCACAACATTATTCAATCTTTGAAAATTTAGTTTAATTTTTTTAAAATTAAAAAAATAATAAGGATATTGATAAAATAAATATTTTTTATCAATCATAGTAGGTGCTGAACTAACAATTAATCCATCAATATTACTATATTTAACAGCATAACTATTAACAATAATCCCACCCATACTGTGACCTAATAAAAAAATTTTTAAATTATTACTTTTTTTTAAAAACAAAACTAATTGAAATAAATCATCTAAAAAAAAATGAAAATTAAGAATATCTCCTCTTTTACCACTACTTTTACCATGCCCACGAACATCATATAATAAAACATTATAACCAGCTTGATTAAAATATTTAGCTAAATTACAATAATCTTTAGAATTTTCGCCTAAACCATGAGTAATAATAATATTAGCTTTGGAATTATTAACAATTTTAAAATCAGTATAAATAATATTATTATTAATAATCATATTTTAAACCTCATTTATAAATTAATTTTTATAAATTTTATTCTTCTTCATGAGATAAAAAATTCATTATTTTTTTATACTCAGATAAATAATTGCGATATTTATTTTTCTCTTCAATTATTTTATTTGGATTAGCTTTTGTTAAAAAATCTTTATTATTTAAAATATTTTCACTGCGTTTAATTTCTTTAAAAATAAATTCTTTTTGAATTTGTAAATTACTTTTATTTTTTTGTTTATTTAAAAACAAAAAAATATTTTTATCTAAATAAACACTAATATATTTTTCAACAAATAAAAGAGTTTTGTTTTTTTTATTAACTTTTTTAATTAAAATTATGTCATTAACATGAAAAAATTTTTTTAAAGTACTTTTGAAGGGTAACAAGATTTTTTGTTTTTCAATAGAAAGTTCTAATTCTATAGATATTAATCGAAAACTATTAATTTCATACTTTTTAACAAATTTTCGCATTTTAATAATCAAATTCTTTAAAATTTCAAAATCTTTCAAACATTCTAAATTTTCATAATTAATTTTCGGCCAACTAGATAACATAATAGTATCTTTTTTGTTAATTTCGATATAAATAAAATCTGTTAAAAAAGGAATAAATGGATTTAATAACTTTAAAATATTATTAAAAATATAAATTAAAAATTTTTGTGTATTAGATTTTTGAATATGATCTTTTAAAAATTCTAATCCCCAATTAGCAAAATCTTCCCAAATAAATTTATAAATTAATTTACCTACTTCATGAAATTCATATTTTTCAAATAAAATATCAACTTTAGTTAATAATTGCATAAATTGAGTTAAAACAGCTTTTTCTGGAAATAATAATTTATTTTCATCAAAATCTTCTGTAAAAATATTAAATTTTAACTTAAAAAAACGACTAATATTCCATATTTTATTTAAAAAATTCCAACTAGCATAAATTTTACTTTCGTTATAATTTAAATCCATACCAGGACTAGAATTCGTAGTTAAAAACCATCTTAAAGCGTCTGTCCCATATTTTTCTATAATTAAAATAGGATCAATACCATTACCTTTAGATTTAGACATTTTATTCCCTTTAGCATCTCTAATTAATCCATGCAATAAAACATCTTTAAAAGGATCTTTCTGAGTTAAATGTAAACTTTGTAGACACATACGAGAAACCCAAAAAGTTAAAATATCATAACCTGTAACCAAAACATCTACCGGAAAACGATACTTAAAATTAAAATTATCTTTATTGGGCCATCCCAAAACACTAAAAGGCCATAAAGAAGAAGAAAACCAAGTATCTAAAACATCTGGATCAGCTTTCCATTCTTTACCTGGACTTTCAATTTGAACTTTAATTTCAGAACCTTTGTGCCATGCAGGAATAGAATGACCCCACCATAATTGACGTGAAATACACCAATCTTGTAAATTCTCTAACCAACGAATAAATGTTTTTTTATAACGTAAAGGATAAAAATTAATTTTATTTTCATTTAAAACATTTTTAGCTAATTCGTTAGTTTTTAAAAACCATTGCAAAGAAAGTCTTTGTTCAATCGGAACATTAGAAATAGAAGAATAACCTATTGAACAAACATAAGGTTCTATTTTACTTACAAAACTTTTTTCTTGTAAAACATCAATTAATTTTTGACGACAAACGAAGCGGTCTAATTTTTCATAATCGAAAGCCATTTTATTCATAGTTCCATCTTTATTCATACATAAAACAGATTTTAAATTGTATTTTTTACCAATTAAAAAATCATTTTCATCATGAGCTGGAGTTACTTTAACTACTCCCGAACCAAATTCTGGTTTAACATAAGAATCACTAATTAAAGGAATAACAATATTAGTATCAGGAATTAAAAATTTAGAACCAATAAAATGTTTATACCTTTTATCATCTGGATGAACCATTAAAGCTTGATCAACAAAAATAGTTTCTGGTCTAGTAGTAGCAACTTCTAAAAAAAAATTATTATCATTATACAAAAAATACTTTAAATAATATATATAAGAATTTTTTTTTTGATAATATACTTCAACATTAGATAAAGCTGTTTGTGTTTTAGGATCCCAATTAATAATTCTATCAGAACGATAAATTAAATTTTGCTTATATAACTTAATAAAAACATAACGAACAGTAGAACTTAAATCTTGATCCAAAGTAAATTTTTCATTATCATAATCTAAATGTAAACCTAGACATTCCCATTGATTTCTTATTTTGCTTGCATATTCTTTTTTCCATTCCCAAGCATATTTTAAAAATTTTTCTTTAGAAAGTTCGTTATTAAGTAATCCTTCAAATTTTAATCTTTTTTTAACTTTATTTTGTGTAGCAATTCCAGCATGATCCATTCCAGGTAAAAAAAGAACTTCAAAACCTAACATTTTTTTTCTTCTAATAATTACATCTTGTAAAACATTATTCCAAGCATGCCCTAAATGTAGTTGACCTGTTACATTCGGAGGCGGAAGAACAATAGTAAAAGGTTTTTTTATATTAGTAATATTATTTTTTAAATTATCTTTAAAATATTTTTTATTTATCCAATTTTTATATCTATCTTTTTCTATGATTTTAAAATCATATTTTTTTTTCATAATAAAGTTCCCGATTAAAATTTTTATAAAAAATCAATTAAATGAAAGCAAATTATGTATTTATTAATAATATATTCAATAAAAAATGTTCATTACTAATAATTTAGAAAAAATAATTATGATTCTTTAATATTTATAAAATTGTTAAAATAGAAAATATTTAAAGTTTATAAAAATAATAAAAAATACATAATATTTATTTAGAAATAATAAATAAGTTAAAATAAACATTAAAATTAAAAAAATTAAATCTTTTATAATAAGATTATTTAATAATTTTTATTTTTATAAAAAAATTATCAAATAAATATTACACAATATTATTTATTTTTTAAACTTATTATTAATTATACTATAAATTTAATACATATATAATTTAAATATAAAATATAAGTTATCATTATTTACTTATTAAAAAAATACATAATAAATTATTAATAATTTTAAATTTATGAATATTTATTAAATAATAATTATATTCAATATTATACAATAAAAATTATAAATTATGAAATATTTAAAAAATAATTAATATTTGATAATTTATAACTTAAATTGAATAAAATTATAAATTTTTTGATAATAAAATAGAATAAATAAATAAAGCGGCAGCTACACTAACATTCAAAGAATTAATTTTACCTTGCATAGGTATTTTAACTAATAAATCAGAGTTTTTTTTTAATAAAAAACGAATTCCTTTTCCTTCATTTCCGATAATAATAGCTAATGATCGTTTTAAAGGAATTTTTTCTAAAGTATAAGAAGATTTTTCATCCGCAGAAATAATTAAAATATTATGTTTTTTTAATTTTAAAATTGTTTGATAAATATTAGCTACTAAAAAAATCTTAACATACTCTAAAGCTCCACTGGCAATTTTAGCAACAGTAGAATTTATAGGAGCTTGATGTTTATGACTAACAATAATGCCTTCAAAACCTGAAGCTTCAACAGTTCTTAAAATAGCTCCAAAATTATGAGGATCCTGAATTTGATCTAAAATTAAAAATCTTTGAATTTTTTCCGAATCAACATTATTTAAACATATTTCTAAAGAACTATATTTATAATCATCAACTTTAGCAACTATCCCTTGATGTTTATTAATTCCAGTTAAATTATTTAAAAATTGTTTATCTACTGACTTAAAATTAAATTTAATTTTTTTCAAAAAATTTAATAATCTTAAATCTAAATTTTTCTCATCTATAAACAAATTAAAAATTCTTCTTTTAGAATTAATAGCTTCTTTAACTGTATTTTTACCGTAAATAATCATCACAAAAACCTTTTAATTTTTTATTTATATATTAATAATTATTAATTATTTTTTCAAAACTCTTTTAATTAATAAAAGCATGCAAATAACAAAAAAATTAAAACATGAAAAATAAAACATTAATTTATTTATTTCTATTTGCTGTTTATAATTGTCTGTAAAAATTAAAAAATTAATAATTTTTTTAAATTGTAATAAATAAAAAGTAATTAAAAAAAATATTAACATAAAAATAAATAATATTTTTTTCCATTTATTAAATGGAAAACATTTATAAAATAATAAAGAGAATAAAACAAACGTAATAATAAAAAATAAAAAATTTGATATTATTATTTGCTTATAAATATTTTCATAAGAAATACAATTAAAATAAAATAACAAAAATAAATAATTTAAAAAAATTATAAAAGAAAAAGGAAAAGCTTTTTTTAAAACTTTTATTAAAAATTTATCATCTTCAACAATTTTATTATTATTTTCTAACATTAAAAAGAAAGACGGAATACCAATAGAAAAAAAATCTAATAAATTTAATTGTAAAGGATCAATCGGAAAAATTAATTTTTTATTATCTTGAAATAAAAATAAATTACAAATAATAACTGTTAATCCTAATAAAAAAGAAGCAATTGTTTTAGAAAAAAATAAAATAGAAATTTTTTCCAAATTATTAATTACTGTTCGGCCTTCTGCCACAATATTAGGTATTGCATTAAACTGTGAATCCATTAAAACTATATTAGCTAAATTACGTGTTACTTGACTTCCAGATCCCATTGCAATAGAAATATCAGAAACTTTAAAAGCTAAAACATCATTTACGCCATCGCCAGTCATAGCAACTTTATAATTTTGTTTTTTAAAACTTTCAATTAAAATTTTTTTTTGTTTAGGCGAAGTTCTACCAAAAACTTTATATTTTAAAGATAAGTTACAAACTTCTTTATCAGTTAAATTTTCTAAACTAATAACTTCTTTGTTATTTTCTATAATTCCTAAACGCTTAGCAATGTTAGCTACAGTTAAATGATTATCACCAGAAATAATTTTAATTGCTACATCATTTTTTTTAAAATAATTTATAGTAGAAATAATATTTTTTTTAATGTTATCTTCAATAATAATCAAAGATAAAGGTTCTTTTGCACGAAATATTTCTTTATTTTCTTTTAAAGAAAAATTATTTTTAGCTAATAAAATAACTCTATAACCCAAACTTGAATATTTATTTACTTCTTTTTTAAGAATATCAAAATCTTTTTCTAAAATAAATTCTGGAGAACCTAAAAAGAAAGTTCCTAATTGCTCAAATTCTATAGCACTATATTTACGCATACTAGAAAAAGGTAAACTATCAATATTTTTATATGGAAAAACATAAGATTCTGAATTAACAAAACTTTTTCTTAAAACATTGCCGGTAAAATTTAATTCCTGTTTAGCAGGAAACATTTGTGAAATAATTTGTTCTAATGAAATTTTATGTAATTTATTAAATTCTAAAACTTTTTTAACACTCATATTACCATCGGTAATAGTGCCTGTTTTATCTAAACATAAAATATTGATTTGCGATAACATTTCAATAGCAAAAAAATCTTGAACATAAACATTATTTTTAACCAATTTTAAACAACTAATTGTTAAAGATACACTTATTAAAAGAAAAATTCCTGTAGGCATCATTCCAATAATCATTCCAAATAAACCCAAATAATGAGAATTTAAATATTCAATGTTTGTGATAGGAAAATTTAAATACACTAACAAAGACATCGGAACTATAATAATCAAAACAATTTTAACAAAAAAAGATAAATTTCTTGTTAAAGGTGTTTGAATTTTAAGATATTTTTTAGCTTCTTTAGAAATTTTTTGAATATATGTATTATTTCCTATTTCTTTAACTTCCGCATAGGCTTGACCTGAAAAAACATAACTACCAGAAAATAAAAAATCGTCTTTTTGTTTAGAAACTAAATTTGATTCTCCAGTTAAAAAAGATTCATCTACTTCAATACATCCATCTTTTACTTTAGCATCTACTAAAATTTGATAACCTGTTTCAGTATACAAAAGATCGTCAATTACTATTTCAGAAGCATTAATTTCAATTAATTTACCATTACGAATAACTTTAGATTTATTTGACATTAATAAAGATATTTTATCTAATATATATTTAGCTTTAAGTTCCTGAAAAATTCCAATTAAAACATTTGCTGTGTTAGTAAATAGAAAAAAAAGTTGTTCATATCTTTTTAGATAAATTAAAAAAAAAGCCACTAAAAATACTAATAAATTTAAAAAACTAAAAAAATTACTTAAAATAATACTTAATGTTGTTTTTTTAACTTTTTGAGTAATTATATTTACTTTTCCTGATTTTTTTCTTTTTTCTATTTCTTCATCACTTAAACCATAAAATTTAAGAAAATTTTGATTTTTTAAATTATTTTTATCAATATCATTAATATTTTTTTTTTCGATTTTTTTCATAAATACTCCACATTGAAATATTTTTTTAAAATAAAATAATATATAAAAAACTAAATAAATCCTAAATCTATTAAAATTTTTCTATAATAATCAGATTTTTCAAAATTTCTACATTTCAATTCTTTTTGCCATAAATGATAAATTTTTATTATTTCTTTAGTAACTGGTTTTAAAACAATTTTAATTCCTAAAATATTTAAAATAAACATTAAAGTATTTTGAATTTGAGATACTTTTTTTAAATCAATATTTTGATTAAAAATTTTTAACCCTTTTTCAATTAAACTTACTACATTAGGCGTATTTAAATCATCATTCATATATTCATAAAATTTTTTCATCATTAATATATCTAACTGATTGGAAAAAATATTATTAATTTTTAAAATAAAATTATTTTTTTGTAATAAATTATTTATTTTTTCATATTTCAACGCAAATTGTTCCATTAAAAAATAATTAAAATCAATAGGTTGACGGTAATAATGAGAAATTATCAATAGTTTTATTGAATTATGATTAAATTTTTTTAATAAATCTTTTACCAATATTACATTTCCCAAAGATTTACTCATTTTAACTTCTTGATAATCAATACGACCTATATGGACAAAAAAATTACTTAGATTATTACCATCATAAGCAATAGATTGAGCTAATTCATTTTCGTGATGAGGAAATTTTAAATCATTACCGCCGCCATGAATATCCAAAGTAACATTAAAAATTTTTTTAATTATCACTACACATTCAGTATGCCAACCAGGCCTACCTTCAAACCAAGGACTTGGATATTTAATTCCAAATTTAGTTTTTTTCCACAAAATAAAATCTTGATGATTTTCTTTTTGTGAATCAAATTCTTTTCTATTATTTTTTTTTAAATCTTCGATAATTTTAGAACCTAATTTACCGTAATTAGATATTAAACCAATTCTAAAATAAACTCCTTGATCATTAATATAAGCATATCCTTTTAATATTAATTTTTCAATATAAGAAATAATTGAAGGAATAAAATCTGTAACTTGAGGTAAATAATCAATATTTTCCAATTCTAAATGTTTTAAAATACTTAAAAAAGAATTAATATATTTAGTTGAAATAAATTTTTCTGTTGTTTTTTTTTCTATAGCAGTTTTAATAATTTTATCATCAATATCAGTAATATTTACTGCATAATTTACTTGAAAATTTAAATTTTGTAAATATTTTTTTAACATATTAAAAAAAATTAAAGGTCTAGCATTACCAAGATGAATATTATCATAAACTGTCGGTCCACAAACATACATATTAATAACATTTGAATACAAAGGTTTTAAAATTTCTTTTTTACGCGTTAAAGTATTATAAATTTTTAACATTAAATTATTTTTTTCCTTTAAACGATATAATACAAAAAAATAATAATAAAAAAATTTTTATAAAAATTAACAAGAAATTTTTTTTATAACTTTGTCTAAATTAGATAACACTTTTTCGCGAGTTAATAATTCTAAAAAAAGAGATAAACAAGGACCTTGTGTTTCTAAAGTAGTAGCAATTCTTACAATCATGAAAAAATTTTTTTTCATATTATATAAAGTTAAAACTCTTTTAATAGCTTGTTCTATGTATAAAGATTTAAATTCTATTTGTTGAAAAATTTCTTTTAATTTTTTTAATAACAACAAACTCTGATTATTTCGTAAAAAAATTTCTGATTCTAATTTTAATTTTTTATCTTTTATAAAAAAAAATTGATATAAATAAAAAATTTCTTGAATATAATGAATTCTATTTTGAAATAAAATAGCTAATTTTTCTAAAAATAAAATATCAAAATTGGGATATTCTTTTTGAAAATATTTTTGTGATTTTTTTACTAAATCAACAATAGACATTTTCTTAATATATCGACTATTAATATAATTTAATTTAATATAATCAAAAACTGCTGGAGATTTTGTTATTTTTTTTTCATCAAACAAACTAATTATTTCATCATGAGATAAAATCTCTGTATTACTTTTAGGAGAAAATCCTAATAAAGACAAAAAATTAAATAACGCTTCAGGCAAATAACCTTTATTAGCATATTCTTCTAAAAATTGAACAGATAAATTGTCTCTTTTGCTCAACTTTTTTTTATTTTCATTTAAAATCAAAGTCATATGAGCAAATATTGGCACTTCCCAACCAAAAGAATGATAAATCATAATCTGTTTTGGAGTATTAGTAATATGTTCTTCACCACGAAAAATATGTGATATTTTCATTAAAAAATCATCAATAGCAACAGCAAAATTATAAGTAGGTAATCCGTTTTCTTTAATAATAATCCAATCTTCAATTTCTTT
The DNA here is from genome assembly GCF_036924415.2 of Candidatus Phytoplasma prunorum. Taxonomy (NCBI): domain Bacteria; kingdom Bacillati; phylum Mycoplasmatota; class Mollicutes; order Acholeplasmatales; family Acholeplasmataceae; genus Candidatus Phytoplasma; species Candidatus Phytoplasma prunorum. The sequence goes on along the minus strand of NZ_JAZHCY020000011.1, from coordinate 11,724 downwards.
GCTTTGGAAAACTATATTACCACGAATTAAATCATTAAAAACATATTCAGTGTTTGTTGGTACTTTAAAACGAATAGAGTATTTTTGATTATCTTCTTTTTTGTATTCTTTATAAGCCATACCTTTATAAAATAATTTTTTAGCGTATTTTTGATAAATATCTAATCTTTCTGATTGTTTATAAGGACCAAACGAACCACCAATATCAGGACCTTCTTGCCATTTTATACCTAACCATTTTAAATTTTTTAACTGTGATTTTTCACTATCAGAAATATTTCTAGATAAATCAGTATCTTCAATTCTAATTATAAAATCACCATTATAACGTTTAGCAAATAAATAGTTAAATAAGGCTGTTCTAGCATTTCCTATATGTAAAAAACCAGTAGGACTAGGAGCATAACGAACTCTTATTTTTGTCATTTTATATTTTTTTCCCTTTTAAATATAAAAATTAATCAAATAAAAAAATATTTTTAAAAAAAATAAAATTAATTAACGTTTAGAAAATTGAGGAGCACGACGAGCTTTTTTTAAACCATATTTTTTACGTTCTTTTGAACGAGGATCTCTAGTAAGTAAACCTGCCTTTTTTAAAATAACTCTACATTCTGGCTCAACAATTAATAAAGACTTCGAAATACCTAAACGAATTGCTCCAGATTGTGATACTAAACCACCACCTTTAACATTAACTACAACATCATATTTTTCTAAATTATCAGTTAATTTTAAAGGATAAATAGTTTCTAAGCGCTTCGTAATAAAAGGTATATATTCTTCAAATTTTTTTTTATTAACAGTAATATTACCCATTCCTTTAGTTAAAATAACTCTAGCAACTGCTCTTTTACGTCTTCCTAAACCAAAATATTGATTTTTCATAATTTAATAATTATACCTCTAAACTTTCTGGTTTTTGTGCTTTTTGTTTATAATTTTCTTTAGCATAAACAAATAATTTTTTTCCTATTTTAGAACCTAATTTATTATGTGGCAACATACCTAAAATAGCTTTTTCTACAATTCTTGTAGGAAATTTTTTAATCATATCACCAGCAGTTACTTTAGTTAAACCCCCAGGGTAACCAGAATGTCTATAATAATATTTTTTTTTCCATTTATTACCTGTTAAAAAAATTTGATCAGCATTAATAACAATAACATAATCACCATTATCTATATGAGGAGTATAAAAAGGTTTATGCTTCCCTTTTAAAATAGAAGCTATTCTAGTTGATAATCTACCTAAAGTTTTATTTTTAGCATCAACTATAAACCATTTTTTTATAAATGTTTTGTCATTAGCCATAAATGTTTTACCATTTAATTTATGATTCATATCATTATTTTTTTCCATAATCATAATAAAAAAATACCTCCATCTATCTGTATTTTATTTAAAAAATTTTTAAATTTTATTTAATTTAATAATTATTTTATAATTAGTATTATTTTTTAAATTATATTAAATTATTATAAAAATGTCAATTAATATTAAAATAAATACTATATTATATTAATCAAAAATATTTTTTTTACTGATTAAAATTATTTAAAAAATTTATAATACAAAAACTAATTAATTTAATTATAATATAATTATATACAATTTATAAAAAATTTCATTAAAATTATTTCCCAATAAAAAATATTTTTTTATGTTAAAATTACAATATAAATAGACAGTTTAAAAAAGAGGAGGATAAATATGAATGTTAATAAAATTTTAAACAATAACTTTACACAAGGATTTAAAAAATTCATAAATAAAGGAAATGTTTTAAATTTATCAATTGCTTTTGTGATAAGTCAATTATTTTCTAAAATAGTAAATTCTTTATCTTCTGATATTATTATGCCTTTTATGAATATATTATTAAGTGATAAAAATGATTTTTCAGATTTACGTTTTCGTATAACCTCAAATAGTGATATATATATATATTATGGTAAATTTTTAAAAACAATTTTTGAATTTTTAATAATGTCTTTTTTTATTTACATAATTCTTATTATTATTTTTAGACAAAATTTAAATTCAGAAAAAGTTAATATGGAAAGTTTAACTAAAGAACAAATAATTTTAATAAAAGAAATTAAAGAAATTTTGAAAAAATAAATTAATAGAAACATATTAAATTTATATTTTTAATACTTTTAAAAAATATGTAAATTATAAAAAATAAAACTATTTAAATTTTTATATATATTTATAAAAATTAAAAAATAAAGGAATAAAAAAGTGACGGATTTCTTAGAACAATTAATAAAAAGATTAACAGAAACTTTAGAATTATCTTTTATATCTTGCTGTATAGGAGCTTTATTAGGCTTTTTATTGGGAATTTCTTTATATAAAACACGTAAAAATGATAAAACAATCAAAAAAATTTTTTATTCAACAATTAATAAAATCATTAATATATCTACACACTTACCTTTTATATTTTTTTCTCTTTTTACTGTTTTAATTTTTGAATTTTTTTTCCAAAATAATAAAAAAGGAGGATTTTTATGTGCTTGTTTTATTTTAACTACATACTTAACTTTAGTTTTTGCTAAAAAAATAGAAAAGATATTTATTAAAAATACAAAAAATTATACTTTTTGTTTAAAAAAAATAATAAAAAATAAAAACTTTATAAGTGAATTAATAATTCAAAAAACTTCTTTATTTATAACAGGAATTTGTTATTCAACAATCGCAGGTGGTTCTTTTGGAGGAAATAATTTCGACAACAAAAACAATGGAGGTTTAGGATTAGGAATTATAGCATATGAAAAATATAAAGAAGGGGAAACATTACATGTTTTAATTTGCTTTATTGTTATTGTTTTAACTATTCAAATAATATACTCAATAGGTAATTATTTATCAAAAAAATTAAAATAAATTAAATAAATTTATAAAAAGGAAAAAAATGAATTTAATAAAAAATTTCAATACTAAAAGAATTACTAAAAATAAATTTATAGCTGTAATTGAAATACCGCAAGGTAGTAAAAAAAAATATGAAATAGATAAAGAAACAGGAATGTTAATATTAGATCGTTTTTTAAATACTGCATTTCGTTATCCAGCTAATTATGGTTTTATACCTCTAACTCATTGTGAAGATAATGATCCTTTAGATGTATTAGTTTTAACTCAAGAACCTTTAGAACCGATGATTTTGGTAGAATGTTTCCCAATAGGAATTATAAAAATGATTGATCAAAACGAATTAGATGAAAAAATAATAGCTGTTCCAATTAAAGATCCGATTATGTCTAATTATAAAGATATTAATGAAATACCAAAAAACTTATTATCCGAAATTAAACATTTTTTCGAAAACTATAAAACATTAGAAAATAAAAAATGCTTAATAGAAAATATAAAAGGTAAAAGAGAAGCTATAGAAATTATTGATAAACATTTAAAAAATTACAAAAAAATAAATAATAATTAAAATAAATAAATATTCTATAGATAAATTAAAAGTATTTTAAAAAATATTAAAAATTTTATCAAATCAATGATTAAAAAATATAATTGTTAAATGAAAGTATTAATCAATTATGAAAAAAAATTTTAAAATAATTACTGTTAACAAAAAAGCAGAATATGATTATTTTTTAAAAAAAAAATATTATGCTGGCATTAAATTAATAGGTTGTGAGATTAAATCAATCAGATTAGGAAAAGTTAATATACAAAACACACATATTTTTATTAAAAATAATGAAATTTTTATAATTAATATGTTAATTGATAAATATAAATTAAGTTGTGATTTAGTTTTTCAAGAAAAAAGAGAAAAAAAACTTTTACTTAATAAAAAAGAAATTATACAAATCAAAAATAAAATGAAAACTCATTCTTTAACAACTATTCCAGTAAAACTTTACTTAGAAAGACATTTAGCAAAATTAGAAATTGCCTTAGCAAAGGGCAAAAAAAAATATGATAAAAGAAATGATTTAAAAGAAAAAACTATTAAATTAGATATTAAAAAAAATTATCCGTTAATTTAAATCAAACCCAAATTACAAAGTATTTTAAAATTATAATTATTTATTTAAAAAAATTTTTATAAACTTATATACAAATAATAATAAAATAATAATTAATAAAATTTATTAATACATTTCAAAAATAGTTTTTATAAATTTTTTAATAATATAACATTGTCATATAAACATTATTTAAAATAAAGATAAAATTATCAATAATAACAACAAAATACTATCTTAGTTGTTAAAGACATAATTATTTTAATAAAATAATAAATATAATATTTAACACAATAAAAAAATCTAATATACCTAAAATAAACCGCAGGAAAAAAATCCACAGCATTTATTTCATTCCTTTATATCTTTTTTATCTTCATGAGTAATTTTAAAATAATACTAATAATAAAAAAATAAAATGAATATAATAAAACTATAATATTTTATATACAAAAACAATAAAATTCTGTTAAAATTTTTAAAAAATATATAATATTGCAAATATAATAAAGGATTTTTAAAATCAACTTAATTATAAAAAAATAATTTAATTATATTTTTTTATTAAATATGTAAAAAAATAAAAATTATTTACAATCTAGATAATAAAAATATAAAATATTTATTAAAAAATAAACAATTTAACTTTATTTAAAATTTAGATTTAATTTTATTTTTTTTTATTTAGTGTTAAAAAATGATTTTAATTATTTATTTTATAATTTATATATAAATTGATTATTTTTTCTTTTTCTTTTATATTTTTTTTTAAATCATTAATTTCTTTTAATTGTTTTTTAGATAACTCTATAAGTTCATTTGAATTTATTTGAACAAAATCAAAATTTTTATCTAATTTTTTTATTATTTCATCTTTTAAATTTAAAATATAATTTAATTTCTTATTTTTTTTAAATAAATTTCTTATTTTTTTCTTATTTTTTTTAATTTTAAATTTTAACATTTGATTTTTATAATTAACAATATTTAAAATAAATTTTTTTTTACTTAATTCTTTTTTTTTATATTCTAATAATTCATTATTTAATTTCAAAATTTCATTATTTTTAGTTTCTTTTTTAAATTTTTTTAAATCATTATATATTTTTAATAATAATTGATTTTTAAAATTTAAATATAATAAAAATAAAAAAATAAAAGATATTAAAAATTTTTTATTTTTATTATATTTGATTTTATATTTCATAATTAAATGAACTTTCTATTTTTTTAATAATTAATTTTATCAAATTTATTTTTTATTAAAAAAAATATTTAGGAGCATATACATTTTGAAAAATTACTTCATAATAAGCAACCCATTTTTTTTTATTATTTTTAACAATAAAAGGTTTATTAGTTATAATTTGTCTTTGATCTAAATAAATTCCATTTTTAACTAAATTAATTAAATAATCATTTAAAATTAATTCATCATAATTCAAAAACAATGTTTCAACCATTATTAAATCTTTTAAACTAATTTGTTCTATAGTTTTAGCATCTTTTAATAAATAATTGCCAATTGATATTCTTTTTAATTTTTTTAAAGCTCCATAAGTATTCATTGCGGAAGCTATGTCAGAAGCTAAACTTCTAACATAAGTACCTTTAGAAACGTGAGTTAAAAAATCAACTTGATTATTATAAACTAACGAAGTTTTAAACAAACTATAAACGATAACTTCTCTTTTAGGAATTTCTATTATAATATTTTTTCTAGCCAAATTATACATTTTTTGACCTTCAATTTTTATAGATGAATACATAGGTGGCTTTTGTAAATATTTCTTTTTATGGAATTTATCAAAAGATCTTTGAATTTGTTCATCAGAAATAACATTATTATTACAAGCAATCATTTTACCAGAAATATCTAATGTATCATATTTTTGATTAAAAATAAAAGTACCCTTGTATTTTTTATCTAAATTTTCAAATAAAAAAGCTAATTTTGTTGCTTTATTAACAAAAATAATTAAAAGACCTTCTGCTGAAGGATCTAAAGTACCAGAATGACCAACTTTTAAAAAATTAAATTTTTTTTTTATTTGTTTAACAACATCATGAGATGTAACAAATTTTTTTTTATAAACTAAAAAAAATCCTTCCATTTATTGATTCCTTTTTGAAAAAATTTTATAACTAAATATAAAAATACTTTTTAAGTTAAAAACTTTATCAATTCATTTTGTGAACAATAACCAATTTGTCTTTTAATCTCTTTACCTTTTTTATACAAAATCAAAGTAGGAAAACTCATAACTTTATTTTCTAAAAATAAAGAACGATAATTATCGACGTTAACTGTACAAAAAAAAATATCTTTCTTAATTTGAGAAACTTGTTCTAAAATTGGCATTAAATTTCTACAAGGACCGCACCATTCAGCAAAAAAATCTACTAAAACTAATTCTTTTTGATTAATTAAATTTTGATAATTTATTCCATTATAACTATACATATTATCACTTTCTTAAATTTATTTTTTAATTAAAAATAATATTTTATTTAAAATTTTAATTATATTATCATTCATCTCCACCAATAGTTAAATCACCAACATAAACACTAGCACTACCAAACCCAGATAATTGTAATTTAAAATCATTACCAATATCTTTTAAATTTTTTAAAATATCAAAAAAATTACCTGAAATAACAATCATTTTAATTGGAGTAGTAATTTTTCCTTGTTGAATTTTAAAACCACTAGCTTGTAAACTAAAATCACCACTTATAATTTCTACACCAGTATGTAATCCTACTAAATCAGTAATATAAACTCCATTTTCAATACAACAAATAATTTCTTTTAAAGTTTTTTCACCTTTTTCTAAATAAAAATTAGTCATAGAAATTCCATTACCAAAACCATTACCTGTTGGTTCTTTATTAAATATTTTAGCAGTTTTTAAATTATTAACAAATAATTTAAAAACCCCTTTTTGAACAATCATTTTTTTATAACAAGCAACACCTTCATCATCAAATTTTTCTTTAAAATAAGTAAAATCAGATAGTGGATCATCAATAATATTAACTTTAGGAGAAGCAATAGATTCGTTAAATTTATCTTTTAATTTAGTTAAATTTCTATAAGCATTTTCAGCACTAAATATTCCACTAAAACTTTCTAAAAGTTCCGCAAACATTTCATTAGAAAAAACAGTTGGATAAAAATTAGATTTCAAAGATTTTCCACAAAGTTTTTTCTCACCGTAATTAATAATTTTTTTAGCTTGTTTTTCAACATCAAATTCAAGAAAATTTTTAACTAATTGAACTTTTCCATAACTTTGAATATCTTTATTTTTTGTAAAAACAGCTGATGTATAAATATAAGCAAAGCTATTATTACTTTTCAAATTAACTCCTTTAGAATTAATTAATATTTTTTGATGAAATACTTCTTGATAGCTATTTTTTTCAATTTTTTTATAAAAAAAACTTTTAGAAATAGTTTTTTCTAATTTTTTTAATAAATTAATTTTTAATTCTAAATCAACTTTAGAAAAATCAAAATTATTTTCTATAATATTTGGATATTTTTTAGAACCTTCAAAAATAATAGCTGGTTCTTGGGTATCTGTAATAGATGTATTATTTTTTAAAACATCTAGCATTTTTTCAAAATGATCATCATTTAAATTTTCAAAATAAACTCGAGATATTTTATTTTTATAAATTCCTTTTAAAGAAACAGAAATTATTTTACTTTCAGTATAAGTATTAATTTTTGAATTTTCTAAAGAAATATTTAGTTTTTTATTTTTATTAACAAATATTTCTAAATCAGAAAATCCTTTAGATATCCCTTTTTCAATCCATTTTTGATACATTTTTATTAACAATTTTCCCTTTCTGTGCCACCAACAATTATTTCTTTAACTCTAATAGTTGGTTGTCCTACATCTACCGGAACATAACCTGACCCAGCGCCACAAGAACCTTGTGATAATTTTAAATCATTTGCAACTCGATCAATTTTATTTAAAATTTCATGTCCGTATCCGATTAACATGGCCCCTTTAACAGGAAAAGTTAATTTACCATTTTCAATTAAATATCCTTCTTTAACTACAAAATTAAACTCTCCGGTTAAAGGAACAACTGTTCCTCCTCCTAAACTTTTAGCATACAAACCATATTTTGTATCCTTAATAATTTGTTGAGGAGTATCTTTGCCTGCATCAATATAAGTAGAATTCATTCTTGAAGTAGGAGAAAATTTATATGATTCTCTTCGTGAAGAACCAGTAGATTCAATGTTCATTTCTCTACCATTACGTAAATCAACTAAATAATTTTTTAAAATACCATCTTTAATTAATAAATTTTTTTGAGTTTTTTTTCCTTCATCATCAAAATTTAAACTACCCCAGGAATTTTTAATATTGCCATCATCATAAGCTGTTACTAATTCAGAAGCAATTTTTTGATTAATCTTTCCGACAAAAGGAGAAAAACCCTTTGCAACCGATGATGCTTCTAAAGGATGACCGCAAGCTTCATGAAAAATTACACCACCAAAACCATTATTAATTACAACAGACATTTTTTGTGGTTTTATCTCTTTAGCATCTAGTAAAATAATTGCTGTTTTTGATACATTTTTAGCCATTTTAACTAAATCAAACATTTCAAAAAATTCTAAACCAACAGATTTTGCTGCTATTTCATAACTCTCTTTCATTTGATTATCTTTTTTAGCAACAGAAATTAAACCACAACTAATATAATTCCTAGTATCATTTTGATAAACTCCTTTTGTATTAGCTATTAAAACTTTTTGTTCCTTTTCCGACAAATTTACGCGAGTTTGAATAATTTTAATATCATAATCTTTCATAATTTTCGATAAATTAAGCATTTTTTTTGATTTTTCTAATTTAGTCATGTTTGAATATGGTATTTTAATATTATCAATTAATTTTTCTGAATAAGACAAAGGAATTACTTTATGCGGTGAACCAAAAAAATTTAATTTCAAATTTTTAACTAAATTTAAAATATTATAAAAACTAATATCATTTGTATAGCCATAAACTTCGTTAATTCCTTGCAATAATCTAATACCTACACCAAAAATATTTTTACTACTACAATTAATAACTTCTTGACCTATAATTTCTAAATTATTAATATTTGTGTCTTCGAAAAAAAGTTCAGCAAAATCAGCGCCTGTATCTAAAGATTGATTTAAAATAACTTGAATTTCTTTTTTATTTAACATTTAACAATTTTTATCCCTTTCGAAAAATATAATATTTTAAAAAATTTAACTTACATAAATAATTTAAAAAATATTAAAAAATTGAATTAATTATTTTTTGTGTTTTTTCTGATATTTGTTTTGTATTTTGAAATTGATAATCTTGAAACTTAATAGATTTGTGACAATGAACTTCAACAATTTTTCTTTTAAACCAAAAAAATTTTTTAATATTTCTAGAACCTTTAATACTCAAAGGCAAAATAGTAGCCTCACTTTTAAAAGCAACTTTGAAAGCACCAGGCAAAAAATCTACAGCTTTTTCATTTTTAATATCTTTTATACCTCCTTCAGGAAAAATAACAATAGCTAATCCTTTTTTTATATTTTCAATACCTTTAATTAAATTTTTAGCTGTTTGACGATTATTTTTTCTAAATATTTGAATACAATCAAAAGAATTAAAACAATAACTTATTAATGAATATTTATATAAAGTATCTTTCGGAGTAAAAGCTAAACATCTCGGTATAACACTTAAAATAATAAAAGCATCAAACCATGATTTATGATTAGCATAAATAATTAAATTTTCTTTTAAAGGTATTACATCATAATTTTTAAAAACTATTTTAACTCTTAATATTTTTAATAAAAAAATAGATATACTTCTAATAACTATATACTTAAAACTATGATTTACTCTTAAATTTTTCATAATTAAAATAAAAATCAAACAAAGTAAAAAAATAAAAATTAAAGATATCAAAAAAGATAATATAGGAAATAAAGAACAAACAAATAAATAAAATAAATAATTCTTACAATAAAAATGTAAAATTAAAAATATCCAGTTAATAAAAAAAATAAATAAAAAAATTAAGTTAAACATTTTATTTTAATAACCTTTTTCTTTAAAATAAAAAAAACATCTTAAATAAAACTCGTATTATGATACTCAACAAAGATTAATTCTGGATAAATTTTTTTTGATATAATCTTATATTCATTTAAATTAACAAAAGGAAAAAATGAATCTCCTTTAAATCTTTTTAAAATATGAGTAACATAAAGTATATTTACATAAGGTAAAGTTTGTTTATAAATTTGACTTCCACCAATTACAATTATTTTATCTTTAATATTGTTTAAAAAATTAAATAAATCATTTATAACAATTGCATCAGATAATTGTAATAAAAGATCAAAACTCGCAACATAAGTGTTTTTAAATAAAAAATTTTTATTTTTATAATATTTTTTTAAAGATTTATAAGTCAAATAACCCATTAAAACATTTTTATTATTAGTCATTTTGTTAAAAAATTTTAAATCCTGTGGATAATGCCAAGGAAGCATATTACAATCACCAATTAAAAAATTAGGATCTAAAGCAGTAATTAAACTAATCATACAGCAACAACACCTTGTAAAATACCATGAGATTCATATTTTTCTAAATTAAAATCATTAAATTTGAACTGGTTAATATCAATTATTTGAGGATTTAAACGCATAATTGGTAATTTTTTAGGAATTCTTTTTATTTGTTTTTGAATTTGTTCTATATGGTTATTATAAATATGAGCATCACCTATAGTATGAATAAATTCAAAAGGTTTTAAACCTGTACATTGGGCAATAATAGTTAATAATAAAGAATAAGAAGCAATGTTAAATGGTATCCCTAAAAAAACATCACCACTTCTTTGATAAAGTTGCATAGAAATTTTATTTTGTTCAACATAACACTGTATCATAACGTGACAAGGAGGCAACAACATATCTTTAGTTAAGGTAGGATCCCAAGCAGTCAAAATTAAACGTCTTGAATAAGGATTTTTTTTAATTTCCGAAATTAAATCATTTAATTGATCAATTCCTTGAAAATTTCTCCATTGTTGACCATAAATAGGACCTAAGTCTCCGTGAATTTTAGCAAAATTTTCATCTATTTTAATCTTATCAATAAATTCTTGTAATGTTAAATCTTGAAAGAATTTTGAATTACGATATTTTTGATAAGGCCATTCATTCCAGATATTAACATTATTTTTAACTAAATAACGAATATTAGTATCGCCTTTAATAAACCATAATAATTCATGTATAATAGCTTTAAAATTCATTTTTTTAGTAGTCAATAAAGGAAACAATCCTTTTTCTAAATTAAAACGCATTTGGTAACCAAAAATACTTCTAGTACCTATTTTTGTACGATCTAATTTTTTTTTTCCATAATTTAAAATATAACGACATAAATTTAAATAAGTTTGCATAATAATTTAAATTCCTTACTATCAATGTAATAAAATTTTAATTTTTAGTTAAAAAATTATTAATAAATAAAAACAAATTAATATATTAAATTCAAAAAATTAATTAAATAAAAATAAACCAAATTTATAAAATAGTTTTAAAAAATAATGAGTTTATTTTTATTTAATTAATAATGGCGGAGGAAAAGGGATTCGAACCCTTGCATCTTTTTAAAGACCTATATACTT
>NZ_JAZHCY020000010.1:0-26409 GCF_036924415.2 Candidatus Phytoplasma prunorum | reverse complement strand
ACTGAAATTAATAGTTTAACTAAAGATAAAGATAAAGAAATAACCAACTTAGAACAAGAAAAAACTAATTTACAAACTAAAATTAATAGTTTAAATGAAAGTTTAATACAAAAAGAACAAGAAAAATCTGATTTAAAAAAAATAACGGATAAATTAATTGAAGATAAAGATAAAGAAATAACTAAATTAGAAAAAAAAATAACAATTTTTTCGGATATGCCTGTAATTTCAGATGAACCTTATTTAGAATATAAAGATCAAAATGGAAATATCATTAGAGAATATAAATTTTTTGAAGATATGTTTCCAAAAGAAAAAGATAAGGAAGGTAGGATTAATTTCTTTCATAAAAAAGATTTTGTAGAACGTTTACGAAAAATTAAATTAAATCATTATCCTATTATTTGGACCGAAGGAATTGATAATTTTGGCGTTACAAGAAAAAACCAACAAAATAAAGATGTTTTTATATCTGACTATCGATTTATTTATACTAGTTTACCAAAAGGTAATGTTGATCAATTAATTAAAATGGACTTTAAACTTTCCAATGCAGAAAATGGAATTATTAACGATAGCATATCTTTTTCGAAAACAAAAAATAAGAGTATTGATTTAATGTCTTCAGAAGATATAGAAAAGAGTGTTTTTGAACATAGAAGAGTTTTTTGTATACGTTTGATGACAAAAAATTTAAAATTTGAATTTGATTGGTTACGATTTATATGTTATAATTTTAAAGATAAATTACCTAAAACAAGTGAAGCGTTAGAATTGTTATTATTAAAAAATTCAGAAAAAATAGAAAAAGTTAATAATTTGTTAAATCAAAATACAGAATATCCTAAATTTACGTTTCAAATTCACAATATTGATGATTCAGAAAAAATATATTTCACAATAGATTATGATAAAAAAAAATTTATTGATTTTCTAAAAAAAATAGATTTAAAAAAACAAGATCGTTTATATGATATTCGTGAATTCATTATTTATAATAATGAAAAAAAGTTTTATGATCCTTTCAATAAATATCATATTGAAATTCCTACAAAAATCAATAATACACAATATTTATTATAAAATCAAAATATAAAAAAATAATACTATTTATAGATACAAAATAAATTAAATATTTAATATTTTAAAATAAATAATTTATTTAATTAGAACGTTTTTGTCGTTTTTTTAGAAAAGAAAATAGATTTAAAAAAATATTATTTCAGATAATAAAAAATTTAATTATTTTATTATAGTATATTTGAATATTGAATTAAATTAAGATTTAGATGTTTTTTTTAAATCTTCTTTTTCGATAACTATTTTATAAGCTTTTTCTAAATCTTCTTTATTAATTTCGGGACGTAATTGTAGTTCTTCACCTTGTTTTCTATTTCGAGCAAAAATACTAACCGTAGTTTTTAATAAGTTTTCTAAAGTACGGTTGGTTTTTAGGTATTGTTTTGAATTATCTAATTGTTCTAATTTTTCATTAATATCTTCTAATAAATATTTTTTAGCTTCATCATTATAGGGGTTTTTACGTTTTTCAATCATAAATTCTAAGAATTGTTGGCGATCTTTTTTTGTTCCAGGATTAATTTCGATGTGATATGTAAAACGAGATTTAATGGCTTCATCAATTTGCCAATAATGATTAGTAGCACCAATAATGAAAATAGGTTTATCAGGATTGTTATTCATAGAGGTAATTTCCGTTTTGAATTGATTTACTATGTTAGCGGTTTCCTTGCCACCTTCTAAAAATGATAAATTAGTAAAAATGGTTTCACATTCATCTAAAAAAATAATAGCACCATTATTTTTTTCAGCTGCTTGGCGAGCATTTTCGAATAATTGTCTAACCATTTTTGGTGCAACACCTATATATTTTTGAGAAAACAGCGCACTGGAGACTTCAAAAAATGGTAAATTAGTTTCTTTGGCTACAGCTCTTGATAAAGTAGTTTTTCCTGTTCCTGGTATCCCATATAATAAAATACCTAAAGGTGGTTCAACTTTTCCAATATTTTGATAACTTTCTTTATTTTTAAGATAATGAATAAAACCATCTAAAGCTTCTATTTCTTCTTTAAAACCAATTAAATCTTTAAAATAAGGAAATTTTTGCGTATTCAAGGGGTTTAAAAAATCACTATATTTATTTTCTTCGGAGTAATCTCCTTCAGAAGGGGGAGTTTTAGTTATTTCAGGTTTGTTTGATAATTGTTTTATTATTTTTTCGATAGGAAAATTAAATTCTGTAGGCAATGATTGTGGATTAATTGGTTGGTTTTTGGCTTTGGTTGGAACTTCTGTTGTGAGAGAGGAATAGGGAGGATTTCCTCCTCCTGTAGTTTCTTTGTTAATATTTAGCCATAGACTATAAATTCCTAAAATTAAAAACACGAAAAATAGAATAACTAATAAAAAAAATATTATAAGACAAGTAGTTTTAATTTTTGATAAAGGTTTTTCTAACATCATGTTTTTTTAAAACTTTCTTAAACTTTAGATTTTTTATGATTACAATATTAATTGTATTTTAACTTAAAAAAAACCGAATGCAAGCAAAATGCTAAATGATGAAATTATAAAATCTCAATAGGATAAATTAATTTTTAATGAAAATAATTGAAATTTATTTTATAATAAAATTAAAATTGTCATTAAAATGTTAAATATATTTTTTATTTTGTATCAAAAATTGAATTAAACTTTAAATTTTACATAACTTGTAGATTAAAAAAATAAACAGTTTAGTTTTAATTTAAATATATTTAATTTTTATTTTTTAATGATTTAATTTTTCTAATTTACGCTTTTAAAATTAATTAAGCGTGAAATTATTCTTAAATTATTGTTAAAATATTTTTTAATTAAATAATTGTTTTCAAAATAAAAAAAAGGAACCTTAATCAGCTCTTTTTTAAATAATTATAAATTTTTTTTTAAAAAATTATTTTTACTTTTTTCATTTTAAATAAAATTAAATTTGTTACTTCTGCAATTGAAGTTTTCAGATTATCTACTTTAATTTCTAAAAAATGTGTTTTAGTTTGATTTTTAAAATATTTAACTAAAGGCAAGGTTTCTTTTTTATATACTTCTAAACGTTTTAAAAAAGTTTCTTTTTGATCATCTTTTCTTTGCACTAAAGGGTTTTGATCGTCATCACAAAACCATAAATTCCGCGGAATTTTTGTTTCGATATGATAAATTTTACCACATTTAGAACAAATTCGACGTCCAGTAATTCTTTTTTGTAAACATTCTTTAGAAGTATTTAAATAAATTACTGCGGTTAAATTAATTTTTTTAGTTTGAAAAAAATTTTTTAACATTTTTGCTTGAACTAAATTACGTGGAAAACCATCTAATAAAAATCCTTTTTTAAATTTTTCTTCGGATAAAAAATCTATAACCATTTTGTTAGTAATTTCATCCGGAACTAAAAGTCCTTTTAAAATATAAGTTTTAGCCAATTTTCCTAATTCAGTATTTTGACTGAAATTTTTACGAAACATATCTCCAGTAGAAATATTATAAAGTTTAAACATCTGAGAAAGAAGATTAGCCTGAGTTCCTTTTCCAGTTCCTGGAGCTCCTAATAATATTATTTTCAATTTCTTTCCTTCCTGAGAAAGAGTTAACTTATTTAAATTTAAGATAAATTTTAAGTTATGGTACATATTATTTCTGAAAATTTTTTAAAAAGCTTTAAATGATTAAAATTTAAATCAAAAATTATTTAAGTTTATTTTTTAATTTTTATATGATTAAAAAAATAATTCTAATCATTTTTTTATTCAAAACTATATTCAATTTTTTAACTATACTTAATATTTATAACATATAAAATAATTATTTTCAATCTAATTATTTTCAATCTAATTATAAAAAATAAAAATCATGTTATAATTACTTATATATGATATTTTAATTTTTGATGTATAAATATCATTTTATGTATAAATAATTTAAAAAAAGATTTTAATTTTAAAAAATATTTTTTGAAAGGAAAGTTAGTTGTTACGTGTCCAATTTTAAATTACCTAAATTATCTTATAATTATGATGCTTTAGAACCGTTTTTTGATTCTAAAACTATGGAAATTCATTATACTAAGCATCATCAGACTTATGTTGATAATCTAAATCAAGCTTTAAAAAATTATCCAAATTTAGATTATTCTTTAGAAGAAATGTTAACAGATTTAAATTTAGTTCCAACCGCTATTAGAACGGTTGTGCAAAATCATGGTGGTGGTCATTTTAATCATTCTTTTTTTTGGCAGATTTTAAAATTAAATTATCAAAAAACTCCGCAAAACGAATTAGCTAATTTAATTAATCACCATTTTGGATCTTTAGAAAATTTTAAAAATGAATTTAGTACTGCTGGCAAAAAACTTTTTGGTAGCGGTTGGGTTTGGTTATTATTAACTTTAGATCAAAAATTAATAATTACTACTACTGTTAATCAAAATACTCCTTTACATTTAGGAACTCCATTATTAGGTTTAGATGTATGGGAACACGCTTATTATTTAAGTTATCAAAATCGTCGTCATGATTATATTGAAGCTTTTTTTAGTGTTATCAATTGGTCTCAAGTTGAATATAATTTAACTTCAGTTTTAAAAAAATAAAAATTCCATCAATTGATTTAAATTAATAAAGGAATAATTATTTTGTTATGAAAAAACCAAGTTTAATCCGAATCGAAGTACTTATTTTATTATATCAATATGATTTTTATTTTCAGAATTTAAAATTTTTGAATTATAATACCAAACCTCAAAGTTTGGTTTTTTTTCAAAAAATTATTCCTAAAATAACTTTAATTGATGAAATTATTCAAAAAAATCTTTATAATTATCAATTAAAACGATTAAATAAAATAGATCAAGCTATTTTACGCTTAGCTACTTTTGAATTGTTGGAAAATAAGATTACAGCTTCAATTATTATTGATGAAGCGTTAGAATTAACTAAAAAATATTCGGAATTAGATGATGAAAAACAACATAAATTTAATAATAAAGTTTTAGATCAAATTTATCATAGTTTAAAGTCCCAAATAAATCATTTAGAATTTAAAAAAATTTCTGAAAACCATATCTAAAGTTTTTTTCTCTAATTTTTATTTAGAGATTTTTTTATCTTTAATTTAATTAAAAAAATTAAAAATGAAAATAAAAAAAGTTTTATTTTTAGAAAGAGTTGAGTTATTTTGAAAAATTACATTAAAGATAAATTAAAAAAATTAAATTTTCCTTTTTTAACTCCTATTCAAGAAGAAGTTTTTAAAAATTTTTCTCAACCTCATCATTTAATTGGTTTAGCACCAACTGGTACTGGTAAAACTCATGCTTATTTATTATCAATTTTAAGTCAAATTGATGTTAATCAAGCTTTAGTTCAAGCTGTAATCATTGTTCCGACGAATGAATTAGTTTTGCAAATTTTTAAAATGTTTCAAGCTATTCCGGAAAATATAGTTAAAGCGCAAATTTTTTATGGTGGCATGGATAAAAAAAGAACCAGTTTAAAATTAAAAAAACGTCAACCTCAAATTGTTATTGCTACACCTGAAAAATTATTTGAATATGCTATGTCTTTGGCGCAATTAAAAATTAATCGAACTCTTTTTTTTGTTTTAGATGAAGCTGATATGTTGTTAGATCAAAAATTTTTATCTTTTTTAAAACCTTTAATGATTACGAAATCAAAACCTAAAATAATGTTATTTTCTGCTACTTTTAAACCATTTTTAATTAACTTTGTTAAACAAAACTTTGGTTCCACTTTAGTAATTGATTTATCTAAAAATTATTTAAAAAATATTAAATATTATTTATTAAAAAGTAATGATAAATTAAAAACTTTATTAACTTTAACACAAAAATTAAAACCTTATTTGGCTTTAATTTTTGTTTCTCGTAAACAAGATCAATTACCGATTTTTGAAACTTTAAAAAATAATAATCTTAATGTTTTTAATTTTTCATCAGATTTATCAGTTAAACAAAGAAAACAAAGTTTAAAAGCTATTGAAAAGTTAAAATATCAATATATTATTACTAGTGATTTAGCTGCTCGTGGTCTAGATTTAGATATTTCTTTAGTGATTCATTATGATTTACCTTTACATTTGGAATTTTTTCAACATCGTTCTGGTCGGACTGGTCGTATGGGAAAATCAGGTGAAGTAATTACTATTTACAATGAATCAGAAATAAAAACAATTAATAAATTAAAAAGTCAACATTTTAATTTTCAACAAATGATTTTAACTTCAAAAGAAATTGAAATTCTTAAGCCTAAACCTGATCGTAATCGAAAATTACATTTAATTAAAACTCCTAGAAAAAAAAATAAAATTAGATCAATTCAAAAATATTCCCAAGGTAAGAAAAAAAATGCTTAAAATTGGTTGTTTTGTATCTTTAAAAAAGCCTGATATGTTTTATGGTGCGGTTCAAGCAGCTATTGCCTTTCAAGCTAATACTTTTATGGTTTATAGTGGTTCTCCAACTAATGTTCAACGTATGGCTTTAAAT
The DNA here is from genome assembly GCF_036924415.2 of Candidatus Phytoplasma prunorum. NCBI lineage: Bacteria > Bacillati > Mycoplasmatota > Mollicutes > Acholeplasmatales > Acholeplasmataceae > Candidatus Phytoplasma > Candidatus Phytoplasma prunorum. The sequence continues at coordinate 19,844 of NZ_JAZHCY020000010.1, read as the reverse complement.
AATTTTAAAATTTTTGAAGCTTTAGCTTTGTTGAAAAAACACCAAATTAATTCCGAGGATTTAGTTGGACATGCACCTTATATTATTAATTTAGCTAATCCTAATCCAGTTAATCGGACTTTCGCGGTGGATTTTTTAACTCAAGAAATTATTCGTTTTAATGAAATGAAAATTAGTCAAATGGTATTACATCCTGGAAATGCTCTTCAACAAACTAAAACTACCGCTATTAAATTAATCGCTCAAGGTCTTAATCAGATTTTAAAAAATACCTCTCATTGTAAAACTAAAATTGCCTTAGAAACTATGGCTGGTAAAGGTACAGAAATTGGTCGAGAGTTTCAAGAATTAAAAGCTATTATTCAATTAATTAAAGATCAAAGTCGAATTTCTGTTTGTTTTGATACTTGTCATGTATTTGATGCGGGTTATGATATTAAAAATAATTTTTTACAAGTAATAGATTTTTTTGATCAAACTATTGGTTTGAAATATCTTTCTTGTTTTCATATTAATGATTCGAAAAATTGTTTAGGTAGTAGAAAAGATCGTCACCAAAATTTATGTTTAGGTCAAATTGGATTTAAGGCATTAATTGAAATTATTTATCATCCTTTATTTTTATCTTTACCAAAAATTTTAGAAACGCCTTATGTTGATGGTAAACCAATTTATAAACAAGAAATTAGTATTATTAAAAAAAAAATAATTTGAAACTCTCTAGGTTTTAAATTATTAAAGTTTATATATTATTATGATATTTTTATTTTTTGTTTATAAAAAAATAATATATTATATTTTATATTATTGTTTTATTAAAAACTATGACTTAAATTTTTTATTTTGATTAAATTCAATGATTATAATTCGAAAACTAATTAATTTAGTAAACAAGGTTAATTTTAAAAATAATTTTTATTTGAACTATAAAATTAATATTTATTATTATAACAGATAATAATTAGTTCTTCTAATTAATTAAATTATAAATAAATTTTATTTTATCAAGTTTTAAATTTAACAATTTGAGAAAGATTTAAAAATTAAAATTAAGGAAGTTATATATGATAAAAATAATTTTAGAAAAAATTTTGGCTTTAATCGGTTTGTTTTTTTTGTTATTTTTATTTTTTTTTTGGGTCGATGGTATTCATCCTTCTGAAATTTTTAAAACTGTAATTAATATTCCTAAACCTGAAATTTTTAATCAAGATTCTCAAAAAAATCAAAATGAATTACTAGCTACTTAAATTTCGTTTTTTTAATAAATTTAAGAACTAATTATAATAATCAAAAATATTATTTGAGATTAATAATTGATTGATATATTTATTTAAATAAACTTTTAGATATGATAATTTTCTTTTTAATTAAACTTAAATATTTTTTTTGATTTAAAAATTTTTTTTAACTCATTAAAATAAAAAATCTAGTTTTCGGGATTTAAAAATGAAAAAACAAACTAAAGAACAAAAAATTAGAAAAATGTTAAAAAGTGCTAATTTATTAACTTTAAAAATTGTAATTTTAAAAAATTTAAATACTAAAACCAAATATATTAAGACTAAAAATATTTTGTTTGTTAATCCTCAAGTTAAACATTTAGTTGTTCAAATTTTAGATCAACAAAAATTGGATTAATTTTTACAATTTTTTTTTTAAAAAATTAATATTTTGTGAGTTTATTTTATTTAATAAGTTATGAATTATTTTTTAATTTTTTAAAATTTATATATAAAATTTATTTTTAAACATTAAACATTATTAATTATAATTTGATGATAAAAGTTAAATATTGTTTTTTTTAAAAATTTAATGTTATCATATAATTATTAGTAAGATATTATTAATAATGTTTTATTAAAATTTAAATTTTAAAAAAAATTATTGTAAAATCGAAAAGGTGAAGAACTTAAAAATGAAAGAAAATAATAAATATAATATTTTTAGTTTTAAACCTTTATGTTTTTTAGGTTTAATATTTATTTGTGCTTTAAATGTTTATATGTTTAAAATAAATAATGTTTGGTTATATTTTTATCCATTTTTTACACCTTTATTATTATGTATGGTTTTAGGTATTTTTCTAAATTTTATTGGTAATATTATTCCTTTTTTAAATAAATTTGGACTAGGATTTTTGTTATGTGCTTTAGTTCCTTCATATTTAGTTTATAAGAAGATAATACAACCAGAATTAGTAGAATTATTTCACAAAGATTTTTTTAATGGAGGTATTAATTTTCCTAGATTTTTTATTATTTTAGTAATTTCAGGCAGTATTTTTAGTATTGATAATAAATTATTAAAAAAATCAATGAAGAAATTTATCCCTTTAACTTTAATTTCTGTTTTGGTTGCTTTTTTGTTGGTTGGTGGAATAGGTTATTTGATTAAATATTCAGTTCCAAGAGGTTTGATTTCTAAAGGTTCTTTTTTAGATTCTATTTTTTATGTTTTTGTTCCTTTAACTAATGGGGGATTTAATTTTGGTATTAATGGTCTTGCTAATGGTATTTATAAAGTAGCTAATAAATCAGCAAATAACTATACATTACGTTCATATTTAGCTGCTCCTTTAATTTTGACTCGTATTTTAGTAATTATTTTTGCAAGTTTATTATGTGCTTGTTTCAATAAAACAAAATTTAATGGTCAAGGTAAACTAGAATATATTAAAAATAAAAATAATTTTATAGATAATAATAAAAAAGTGTTTGAAATAAAAGATATTAGAATAGGATTGTTATTAACAATTGCTTTTTATATATTGAGCAATATATTAAGTATTTTACTTGCTAAATATGTAAAATTAGATGCTTTAATATATATGATAATTTTATTATTTATTTTTAAATTATTTAATTTAATACCTTTGAGTTTTCAAGGTAATTTGATTAAAACTGGTAAATTTATGAATACAAATTTTTCTGCTCCTATGTTAGCAGGTTTTAGTTTAACTACTGATTGGCAATTTTTATTAAATTCTTTGAAAGAATACAAAATGATTATGTTAGTTTTAACTTCTTTATTAGCGGTAATTTTAATTTCTCTTTTATTAGCGAAGAAATTTGGTTTTTATGCTTTAGAAGCTTCTTTAACTGCTGGTCTGGGTTCTCATAGTATTGGTAATTCTTCAGAGGTTGTAGGAGTTATAGCTATTAGTAAAAGGCCAGAATTATTACCTTTAATTAATATTAATGCTCGTATTATTGGACCAATTATTTTTGTTATTTCATCTTTAAGTTTTCAATATTTTTATTAATAACATTAATTAATAAAAGAAATTTTGATGGTTTTAAAATAATCATTATAAATTATTTTATTTATAAAAAATTTCTATTGATTTTTTAATTTTAAAAAATTAAATCATTAAAATAAAAGACTAGCAAAATCGCTAGTCTTTTTATTTTTTTTGATTTTATTTAATTTAAAATTTTAAAAAAGGTAGATTTTTTTAATCGCTTAGATATGATTGAAAGTAAAATATAATATTAAATTAGTAATAAAATTGGTTAATTTTATCTCTGTTGTTTAAAATTAAATACAAAAAATCGGAATTTTTATAATTTTGATATTGATTATTTATTTTTTTATTAATTTAAATTTCATTGTTTCTTATGGTTAATTTATTATCTCATAGCTATATTTTTTTATATTTGTTTTAGTTTATATTTTTAATTATATTTATATACCCTCTCTCATCTCTTTTTAATTAGTGAAATTTATAGAGTTTATCGCAAAGGAGATATTTTTTTACAACTTGATATAAGTTTGATTTCTTGAATAATATTTTTTTAGATCTTATTAACTTATTTAAGTGAATCGAATAATAAACTTTTAGTTTAGTGACTTTTTTAAGTCCTTCTGGTTTACATATAATTTCTATAATAACAATGTAAAGTTTACAAATTGCAAAATATTTTCTAACTTGTGTTCGTTTTTAAAAATTTTTTTATTGTTAGGTTATATATTATATTTTGATTCTTTTACTGGGTAAAGTTGTTGTCTTTCGTCTTTTTTAGGTCAGTTTATTAATTTATTTCAAAATTGATTTTTAATTTTCTATGAATATTATAAATTTATGTTTATTCTGAATTTCTTCTGCTTTTTTCTTCAATTCATTAATTGTATGATGTTTGGACTTCAATAAGCAGTTATTTTTAGGAAAATAAAAGTTACTCGAAATTACCAACTGATATTTTTAGGTGAAATGATCGTACTGAGGTAAATATTTTTTGATTGGAAAAAGTCTTCATTTTTGTAACTTAATTTTAATTAAGTTGATAATTTTAAATATCTCGAAATAAAATATATAAATATCCTAGAGTAACTATTATTAATTAATATTTTCATTTTACGGAATTATCTGAGGTAAATATTTTTCTTTTAATCCATTTTAATGCTCTACTATAATTATATATTATTTTCTTTTTAGAATTGCTAAAATTGAATTATTTTATTATTATTTTTGGGACAATTACAATTGTTTATTTATTTGTAATTTAGGTATTTTTTTATTAGCCTAAACTATTATAAACAAAATTAATTTATTATAAGTATAAGTATTAATATTGACTATAACAATTTTATTATTTTTTTCATTTTTATTTTTTTATTATAATAATTTTATACTTAAAAAATAAATTTTTTTATGATTATTTGTATTTTTAATTATTTAATTTTGAAAATAAAAATATATTTTATCAATTTGGAGGTATCAAAAATGATTTTAAATAAGTTTAAAAAAATATATTTTATTAATTTATTTTTAACTCTAATTAGTTTGATATTTTTATGTTTTAAGTTTTTTTCCCCAAAATTAAATGTTTTTAATTTTTATTCTAATTTACTTTTTTTATTAACTTGGACTTTAAATGATATAATTATTAATCAAAGATGTGATCAATTAAAAAAAAAATATACTTTTTTAGATTCTAAAAATATTTTTTTAAAAAGATATTTTATTAGTTGGGTTTTATTTTTACTAGGATTGAATTTTATAATTAAAATTGTTTTTTATTTTAAAGAAGAAAATAATTTTATAAAATTTATGGATCATATTATTATTTTTAATAATGTAAATATTGACTATATTATGTTTTTAGGTTCTATGTTGTTGATAATATTTTTAGTTTTATTAATGTTAATAATTTCTTTGATATTATATCTGTATAATAAATTAAAAATTTTTATTTTTTTAGATTGTTTAGAAAAAAAAGAATTATCCAAGATTATTTATCAAGATCATTATATTAATTTTTCAGAATTTAAAAAAAGACATTTTTTTGTTGTTAAAATGTATTTTTTAACTTTTTTTATCTTACCTTTTTTATTTTTGTTTATAATTTTTTTTATTAATCATGATTTAATTTTTAATAATTTTTTTTTAAAGTTTTATTATTCAATTGTGATATTACCTTCATTAATCGGCAATTTATTTAGTTGGATTAATTTTTATAAATTAGCTGTTCTTTTAGATGAAATTTAGTATTTTTTAAATATTTTTTCTATATTTACAGATATTCTCTTTAAATTAAATATTTTTGAAAAAAATATATTTAATTTAAAGATATTTTATCGAAAATTTTACCATTAGTAAGTTATGTTTATATTTTTATTTGAATATTATATTAAAAAAATAAAATAAATTTATTTTATTTTCGTTTTACTTGAATTTTTATTTTTTGTAACTATAATTAAAGAATATAATAAAAAAGTTTTATATTTATATATTTATATATTTATATATTTATATATTTATATATTTATATATTTATATATTTATATATTTATAAGAAATTTTTATTAAATAAAAAAAAAATAAAAAAAAAATTTCAAGAAAGAGAAAAGGACAAAAATATTTTATGTTAACGACTGATTTTAAAAATAAAAAAAATCAAAATATTTCATTTTTTATTATTTGTTTGTTATTTTTAACATTAGTATTTATTTCAAATGTATTTTCAACTGCATTATCACTTTCAGCAGCAACAAATACAGATGATAGTATTAATAAACCAGATTTTCAAGCACACGTTAAAAAAAATACTAATGATAAATTATATATTGGTCCTATAGAAATTAAGCAATTTGAAGATGGAAAATTAAAATTAACCGAAGCACAACAAGGCCAAATTAAAACAGCAATTTTAACAATGATAAAACTATCTGCAAATGATTTTACAACAATGGAATTTGTTTCGGAAATTGAAAAAATAGAAGACAAATTTAAAATTACATTAACATTGAGTGAAGCAAAGAAAAAAAATTTTTCAGGAGAATCATCAGTAACTTTCGAATTTGATAATGATCTTGGAAAACTTAAAGTAGCAGAAAAAGAAGCAGATGCAATTTATTTAACATATTCCGAATATGAAATATTAAACAACTATAAAGAAGAAGACGCAAAAGACGCAACTAAAAAAAATAAATATGACGCAGTTGTTGAACAAATTATTAACAAAATGAATTCATTAAATTCTTTAGCAACTTTATCTAAAGAACACTTGAAAATAACTGTTTTTCAAGAAGGCGAAAATAAAATAGTTAAATTAGAAAGTAAAGAAACTGGTGAAGGAAATAATAAATTTTCTCATTTTTCTAACAGTAAAACTATTAAATTAGAAGTTTCACCAAAAACGAAAGATTTAAAAGAATATCTTCAAGAAAATAATAATAATGATTTATATATTGGTCCTATAAAATATGCAACTTCAGCATTGGCGCAAGATGGTAAATATACATTAGATCAAAAACAACAAGAATCAATTGAAAAATTATTAAGTGCATTATTAACAAAAAAAACAAGTAAAGACAATTTTAAAATTACATTTCCGGCAAATACAGTAGCAGGAAGCGATGGACAAGTTTGGGTAGAAACAGTAAGACCAACAGATCCAATAGCACAAAAGAAATTATTTTTTTCAGACTCTAAAGTGATATTAACATATAATAATGATCTTAATAGACTTAGATTACCATCAGAAAGAATTAAAATAACACCAGAACAATTTCAAACAACGGAAAATTCAAAAATTAAAAAATCAAGTAAATATGAATTTTTATTTAAAGCTATTAAGGAATCAAATCCTTTAACAGAATTAAGTTTAAACGATATTAATATAAATCCTTTGAATACAGATAATAAAAAAATTAAAATGACAGGTAAATCAGTTGATAAAAGTTTACCAGAAGTTTTAAATTTTAAAAATAGTAGAATTGTTACATTAGATGTTAAAAAACCAAAAACAGAACAATCAGCAACAGAAAAACCAAAAACAGATTTAAAAAGATTAATTACAGACAAAAATCATGGAAGTTTTAAAATTTCTCCTTTAAAATTTGATTGTTTTGATAATAAAATAAATCAATGTACAATAAAAAGCGACAACTTTTCATCATGTTTAGACAAAATAGAAGATTTAAGAGGTAAATATTTTACTGAAATTCATTATGAAAATAAAATAGTTAACGTTAAAATAAAACCAGAAAATCAAAAAGAGTTTAATCAAGATTCAATAATATTAAATTTTGATAATAATCTTGAAGATCTTCGACTACCGACAGAAAAAATTAAATTAACACAACAACAATATTCAGAAATGAAAAATAATTATAATACAGATAGTAAAAAATATAATTTTATTTTTCAAGAAATTGAAAAATTAAATCCTATAGAGTTCTTTTCAGCAGAAGATTTTGTTATAGATATTGATGACGTACAAAAAGAAATTAATTTGAAAGGTAAAAAATTTCAAGATCCTGTTACACATAAAGAAATATTAAATTTCGAAAATTCAGCAATTGTTAAATTGGACGTTGAAAAAGTTCCAAATAAAGTAGACAATAAAACAGAAACAACACAAACAAAAAAAGAAACATCAGAAATATCTTGGTGGTTATATGGCGGAATTACTTTTGTTTTCGTTGCAATAGGTTTTATTGCTTTTAGAAGTTTTAAAAATAGACAATAATTATAATTTTTTAATATGAAAATAAGAATATAAATGTTTAAATTTATTTAAAATAATTAAAAAAAATTTAAATATTTAGTTCTTATTTTTTATTTACTTACATGATTTATTATTGATAAATTACTAATAATTTCTACAAAAATCATTTATTTTTTTAATTTATTATATATTTTATTAATTATATTTTAATTTTTATCAAAAAATAATACATAATATATATAAGAATGATTAATTTTTTTGATTAAATATTATTTTATTTTTTAATTTACAAAAAAATTAAGTTTCAATTTAATTTAAGGAGAAAAAAATGAATTTTTATTATCATAAATTAGAACAAAGATTTGAAGAAATTGGACGTTTAGATAATATTTTAAATTTATTAAGTTGGGATATTGCTTGTAATATGAAATCTGGTTCAGAAAATAGTCGAACTCAGGAAATTATTACTTTAAATAATATTATTCGTAAATTATTGATTTCTAAAGAAAATAAAAATTGGCTTTTAGAAGCTCAAAAAGAAATTCAAAATTTAGATGAATGGCAAAAAGTTAATTTAAAAGAAATAGCTTTAAAAATTAAAAATAAAGAAATTATTTCTGAAGAATTACAAAATAAATTAATTGAAGCAACTAATCAAGCTGATTTAATTTGGCGTCAAGCTAAAGCTAATAATGACTATGAATTATTTAAACCTTATTTAGCTAAAGTTATTGAATATACTAAGGAAATTGCTAAATTTCGTGCTAAATCTCTAGGAGGTTTGTCATTATATGATGCTTTAATTGATATTTATGATACTGGAACGACATCTAAAAGTATTAAAAAAACTTTTTCGGTTTTAAAAGAAAAATTACCTTTTTTAATTAAAGAAATTTTAAAAAAACAACAATTTAAAAAAAATTTATATCAAAAAATTTCTTTACCGATTGAACAACAAAAAAAAATTAATTATCAAATCATGAAAACTTTAGGCTTTGATACTAATAAAGGTCGTTTAGATGAATCTGTTCATCCTTTTTGTGGTGGTACTCCTCACGATGTTCGTTTAACTACTCATTATTCTTCAGATAATTTTTTAAATAGTTTTTATGCTACTATGCATGAAACAGGTCATGCTTTATATGAACAAAATTTACCTGAAAAATATAAAAATCAACCTGTTGGTGAAGCCCGAGGTTTTCAATTTCATGAAAGTCAATCTTTATTAATAGAAAAACAAGTTGGTAAGTCAAAAGAATTTATAACTTATTTAACTAATTTATTAAGTCAAAAATTTAATTTAAATGATGATTTGTTAAAAACTGAAAATTTATATTTGCAAGCTAATCAAGTTAAACCTGATTTTATTAGGATTTATTCTGATGAAGTTACTTATTGTTTACATATTATTTTACGTTTTGAAATTGAAGAATTATTAATAAATGATCAATTGTCTTTAGATGAATTACCAAATGTTTGGAATCAAAAAATGCAAGATTATTTAGGCATATTACCAAAAAATTTTACTGAAGGTTGTTTACAAGATGTTCATTGGTCTGCGGGTTATTTTGGTTATTTTCCAAGTTATGCTAACGGAATGATTATATCTTCCATGGTTATGAAAAAAATTAAAACTATTTATCCTAATATTAAAAATGATTTTGTTCAAGGAGAATTTAGTAATTTAAATCAATATTTAAATCAAAATTTTAGGAATTTCGGTTCTCTTTTTTCTAGTAAAGATATGTTATTTCAATTAACAGGCGAAACAGAAGTTAATCCGTATACTTTTTTAAAATATTTAGAAGATAAATATTTAGTTAATTAAAAATTAATATTTTTTAAAATTATTTGATGTTTTAAATAAAAATTTAATTTTATAATTTTTATATTTTAAGTTAATTTTTAAAAAAAATAATAAAGAAAGAAATTTAATTAATATGAAAAATCAATTTAAATTATTTTTTCAGAAATTTTTTAAACATCGTGCAGATAATGTTTTTAAAATATTATTTGCGTTAAATTTGATTTTAATAGTTTATATTATTTTCGGTATACAATTAAAAAATATTTGTTATAAATCATCTATTAAAGGTTCTCATGGATTTCAAGATTTATTTTATTATTTTACAAACCAAAGTAATATTTTAGTTTTAATTACGATGACTTTGTTTTTTACTTCTTTTAGGAAAAATCCAAAATTTTCTTATTTTTCTTTTATTGCTTTAACGAGTATTTTACTTACTTGCATTGTTAACCATATTATTGTTGATAAAGAAGAAATTAAAAATTTTAGTTTTTTTTCAAATACTAATCATTATCGTCATACTATAATTCCTATTTTATATACTATTTTTTATTTTTTTAAAAATATTCCTCCGATTTCAATTAAAAAATTTTATATTAGTTTGATTCATCCTTTAGTTTATTTTTATTTTTTTTTAATCAGAGGATTATTTAAACAAAATGCCGAATATCCTTATTCATTTATCGATCCTAATAAAAAAGGTGTTTTCAATATTGAAGGTGGCCAAGGCTATTTCTTTGTTTTATTAATTTCTATAATTTTAACTATTTTATTTTATTTTTATAATTATGTGTTAGCTTTTATTAAAAACCGATATTTTTCTTATGAAAATCAAGATTGTTTTTATAAAAAATAATTAATTGAAATTGAAAATAATAAAAAAATAACTAAAATTATAATTAGATTAAAATAAGTAATAATATTTTTTAATATTTTATTTTTAAAAGTAACTTTCATGAACAAATTATGATGAGCATTAAAATAATTTTATTAGAGAAAGTATATTTTTTATAACATTAAATATAAATGAAGTGATTATGATTCGATAAAATTAATTTATTATAATTTTTTTATGTTATTAAAAATAGAGGTAAATATTAATGCAACAACCGTTATCTTTTTTATTACGTCCAAAAACAATTGGTGATATTATTGGTCAAAGTCATATCATTAATAATAAAAATGGCATCATATCTCGAATGATTAAATATAAATATGCTAGTTCATTAATTTTTTATGGTGAGTCGGGTGTTGGAAAAAGCAGTATTGCTAGAGCTTTAGCAAATGACTTAAAATTAGAACATGTTGTTTTTAATGCAGAGATTGATAGAAAACAAGATTTAGAAAACATCATTAAAAAAGCAAAAAATATTGATCGTTTTATTATTATTATTGAAGAAGTTCATCGAATGAATAAAGATCGTCAAGATATTTTGTTAAAATATTTGGAAAATGGACATTTAATTATGTTTGCCTGTACAACTGAAAACCCATATTTTGTCATTAACCCAGCTGTACGATCACGAGCAAATATTATTAAATTAAATCGGATTACTGAAAATGAAATGTTAATAGGGTTAAAAAAATTAATTTATACAAAACAAATATCTTTAACAATTACTACCGAGTCTTTAAAATTAATTTGCCAATTAGCAAGTGGTGATTTAAGAATTGCAATTAATATTTTAGAATTATGTTTAAATCTGTATCCTAAGGAAAATATTACTTCTGAAATTATTACAAGTATTACTTCAACAGCAAACTTAGTTAATTTTTATGATGGTGATGAACATCATGATTTAAAATCAGCTTTACAAAAATCAATTCGTGGCAGTGATGTTAATGCGGCATTATATTATTTTGCACGATTATTAACAAGTGGTGATCATGAAGCTTTATTACGACGTATGTTAATTACTGCTTATGAAGATATTGGTTTAGCTAATCCAGCTATTGCAATTCGTGTTAAAACTGCTGTCGATAGTTTTCGTCAAATTGGTTTACCTGAAGGACGTATTCCTTTAGGATTAGCAATTGTTGAAATGTGTTTAAGTGAAAAATCAAACAGTGCTCATTTAGCAACCGAACAAGCTTATAAAGATGTTTTAAAAGGCAAAATTTATCCAATTCCGCATCATTTACGTGATAATAGTTATAAATCCGCTGTAAAATTAGGAAATGGTATAGGTTATCGATTTCCACATGCTTTTCAGAATGATTATATTAAACAACAATATTTACCAAAGGAAATGTTAGGTACTATTTATTATCATCCAAAATTACATAATATATTTGAAAAAAGAATTAATGATTTATATTATCGTTTTACAAAATAGTAGTATAAAATAATTGATAGAATACATATGTCTAATTACATTTTCTTGGGGGTTTATTTATTTTCTTAATGTTTTTTTGATTACTTTTGATTAATTTTTTAAAAAAAATTATTTAATTTAAAAAAAAAGATTTGGATTTTAAGAGTTTTAGGTTTATTATATAGAAATTGTTTTTAAGATTTTTTTATTTAAGTTTTCTTTATTATTTTTTAATATCTATTTTTGAGATTTTATTTTTTTATTTCATTTTTTTTAAATTTTTTTTTTTTTTATTAATTAATTTTTAAATTAATAAATTATGTATATAATATATTTAAGTTTAAATAAAAAAATTATTAAAAGAAAGAATATTTTATGAATAATTTAAAATTTAATTTTAAAAAATTAATTATTTTAATTATTAATTTTTTTTTAATATTTTTGATAAGTTTCAATAGTGTTAAAGCTAAATTAGAAAGTAATAATTTGTTAAATATAGAAGAAATAAAAATAAATGAAAAAGCAAAATTAGAAAAATTAAACGAAAAAGCAGAATTAGAAAAAATAAATGAAAAAGCAAAATTAGAAAAAATAAATGAAAAAGCAGAATTAGAAAAATTAAACGAAAAAGCAGAATTAGAAAAATTAAACGAAAAAGCAGAATTAGAAAAATTAAAACAAGATCAAAAATATAGACTTTTTATTTTAAAAAAAAGACAAGAAGGTAATTTTTTTCATAGAACACTTTATTTTTTCAAAGGTTTATATGATTTTTTGAAAGAGGATTTGAAAAGTAGTTTTTTCGGTATTTTAACTATTATTATAATTTTTTTAATGATAATATTTATTTTGATTTAAATTTTTTCGAATTATTCTTATATTTTACATTAATTTTATGATTTGATTATTAATTTTATTAATAAAAATATTTTTTTTCATAAAATTTTTATAATAAATTTAATAAAAATAAAAAAATATCGTTTTTAATTTCAAATAATTTATCCATAAAAAAACTATTTAGAATAAATATCAGAAATAAAAAATATTAGATATTTTATTTGATTATTTTTCTTTTTAAAAAAAGAATAATTTTATATTTTTATTATTAAAATTAAAAAATGTTTTTTTTAACTTTAATAATAAAATTTTATAATTAATATTATGGGGATTGTGAAAGATTCATAAATTATGATTTAATAATTTAACAAATTTTAAACATTTGTGATTAAAAATATATATAAAAACTATAAAATAATCCATATTTTCTGTTTATAAAGTAAAATAATTATAATATTTTATTTATAGTATTAAAATAAAAGTGGTTTGATGAAAAAAATACCGTTAAAAAATGAGATATTTTTCTAAAGATGAGAAAATAATAATAATTTATAATATCTTTAATATTTAAATATTTTTTTTATTATAATTAAAATTATCAATCACACTTCATCATAGATATAAGAATATTAAAAGTTAATGACTCTTTTTTTAACCTAGCTAGCTAAAAAAAATATATTATTATTATCTATTTTTTCATTTACTATTATTAAAAAAATATAATTAGCCATTTTTTTATCTTTACCTAAAAAAGAACAGATATGAATTTAGAGGAGTTTTGATTTTTCTAAAAATTACTGATTTTTTAAGTTAAATATTATTGACTTGATGGATTCAAATAAAAAAAATAGATAAAATATATTAAAAAATATATTTATCTATTTTTAACGGTTAATAAATTATATATATTACAATAAAGAAATTATGTTTTTTAAACATTTTATTATGAAAAATATTTTAAAAATTATTATTTTTGATATGTTTTATGAATAGGTTTTTAAAATTGTTGTTATTAATTTTTTATCTAATTTATAAATCTTATTTTTTAACATAATATTAAAATATTTTAAAATTATTTATTGTTGATATATATTACTTACTTACTTTTTTAAAAAAATATTATTCGCGTTTTTTAAATACTCCTAAATACATCATTAATTGTAGAATACGAATAAAAATATAAATAAGAGTTATTTGAAAACCTAAAGCTACTTTCCATTCGTAATCTTTTGAAATATTTTGTTCAACGATATAGTCGGCATATTGGAAATCCATCGCTAAACTTAAAGTACTGATAATAATAGCGATAATAGAAACTAATGCACCAAATAACGGACTAACTCCATTACCTAATATTCCTGTAAATAATATTATTAAGTCTAATATAAAAATTAAAATCATAGATGTTACAATAAAAGTAACAAATTTTTTATTTACTTTAATAATATTATTGTAAAAAGCTAAATTCATTATTATAAAAAGACATAAAACACTAAGGAAATCTATAGATATTAACATAAATACATTAGAATAGACTACATTTAAAAAACAAAATAAAGTACCGAAAAATATTCCTTCTAAAATTGAATATGTCGTTGCTATAAATTTTGTTGTTTGAACAGGTAAAAATCTAGAACTCATGATTAATAAAAAAGAAATTATTGGTAAAATATATAATATTAAAGTAATAATATTTGTATTTTCTTGTATTTTTAATTGGTTAGGTACGAATCTAGCACCATTAAAAAGAAAAAAAGTAATCATAGTTGATAAAATAGTAACTACTAAAAGCATTATAGTTTTTAAAGCAATACTTTTTCTTGAAACATTATTTTTATATGTTGAAATTATACTTTTTTTATTAACACAACCATTAACAACATCATTTAAAATTATGTTTTTATTCATCTAAAAAAACTCCTTTTTAAATTATTTTTTATTATTTATTAAGATTAAAGACTAAAATTTTTTTAATTTTTATAAAATTATTTTATTTATATTTATTTATAAAAATTATATATATATTATATATGAAAAAATTAAAATTTTATTTTAGTTACTATTATTCTAAAGATTTTTTTATTTTTTCTATAATAATTATATCTTTTTTTATCTTTTTTCTGATATAATATTTAATTTTAATTTTTCAATATTTTTAATTTAATTATATCTTTGATTAATAAATTATTATAATTAAATTATCTAGTTAATTTGTTCTTATTTTTTTGAAATTATCTTTATTTAAATTATAAAAAAAAATACAACTATTATTATAAATTATACAATTTATTAATTAATTGTCAAATTTTTTGATTTAAATTAAGCATAATATATTTTATTTTTTTTAAAAATAAAATATATTAAAATTTTATTATATAAATATTATTTTTATATTTATAATATCATTTTTTAGTAAATTATTTATTTTTATATATAATGATTATTTTTTAAATATCAGTTATAATAATATCATTAGATAATATTTATTTTTTTTATTATATTTAAAATTTAATTTTACTTTATTTTTGAGTATTTTTTGTTTAAAATTTTATTTTTTTATTTATATTTAATTGTTCTAATTTAACCTTATAATAATTAAAAAAAATAAAAATATTGATAAGTATTTTTGTTTAATAATAAAAAAATCAGAATTATAGTTTTAAAAAATAAGATATTAAAGGATAAAATTGTATTAATTAAATGGAATTAAAAACAAAGAAAATAATTTACTTAATTAATGTTTTATTATTAAGTACGGTTTTATTTGTAATTTTAAGTATTTTAACTTTTTTTGAAATTTTGAAAGAAAATAAAGACCATAGATATTCAAAAAAAATAGTTACTACTACTACTATGTTAGGTGATTTATCTAAAAATTTAATTCAAGGAGTTAGATTAAATGGTAATTTAAATGATTATTTCGAAGTTAAGACTTTAATGACAACAGGAGTTGATCCTCATAATTATCAAGCGAAATCAAGTGATTTAAGACATATTTTAAGCACTGATTTAATGGTTACTAATGGTCTTCATTTGGAAGCTCAAATGCAAAAAGCTTTTGAAACTTTATGTCAAGTTGACAAAAAAAATCATTCATGTTTATTTTTTTCAGCCGGAGAACATTTATTATTAAAAAATGAAAATGATATAATAAAAGGTAATAAAAGTGGTTATGCTGATCCTCATATTTGGTTTGATGTTGATTTATGGCGAGAAGTTTGTAAAGAATTAAAAGAATATATTAAAAAAATTATTGAACCTCAATATAAACGAGAAATTGAATCACAAATAGAAGAAAATTTTAATAAATATGATTTGAAATTAGAATATTTAAAAAAAAATATTATTAAAAAAATTAAGGAAACAAATTTTGATTTAAATGAAGTTTACATAATTACATCTCATGATGCTTTTTCTTATTTATGTTCTTTTTTAAATAAAATACAAAAAAAAGATAAAAAAACATTTATTTTAGAACCTATACAAGGAATTTCTACTCAAGATGAAGCTAGTGTTAGTCGTATTTTAGAATTGATTAATCTTATTAAAAAAAAAAATGTAAAAGCTATTTTTACTGAAAGTTCTGTTCCTGAAAATACTATTAAATCTTTAAAAGAAAATGCAGTAGATTGGGTTAAAATAGTAAGTCCTATTCAAGATAATAAAGAAAATATTTTATATTCTGATTCTTTAAATGAAGACAATGATTATATAAAAACATTTGAACATAATATAGACATTATTTTAAAATACTTAAAAAAAAAATAAAATTTTTTTTGAAAATATAATATTTTTTTATAAAAAAAGGTAAAAAATTAATTAATATGAAAAAAAATGTTATTGATATTAAAGATTTGACTGTTGCTTATGAATCAAAACCAGTTTTATGGGATATTGATTTAGAAATACCACAAGGTGTTTTAATGGGTATTGTAGGACCAAACGGTGCTGGAAAATCAACTTTATTGAAGACTATGTTAAATATAGTTCCTAAAATATCAGGAAAAATATTATTTAATGGTAAATCTTACAAACAAGTTTATAAAAAAATTTCTTATGTTCCACAAAGAAATTCAGTAGATTGGGATTTTCCGACAACTGTTTTAGATGTTGTTTTAATGGGACGTTATGGACATTTAGGATGGTTTAAAAGACCTGGTAAAAAAGATAAAGAAATTGCTTTAGATTGTCTTGAAAAAGTCTCAATGACTTTTTTAAAAGATCGTCAAATATCTGAACTTTCAGGTGGACAACAACAAAGAATATTTCTAGCTCGAGCTTTAGCACAAGAAGGTGATATTTATTTAATGGATGAACCTTTTCAAGGTGTAGATATTAAAACAGAAAAATCTATTATTGAAGTTTTAAAGTCTCTCCAAAAACAAGGAAAAACAGTAATTGTAGTTCATCATGATTTAGAAACAGTACCTATTTATTTTGATCATGTCACTTTAATCAATTTACAAAAAATAGCTAGTGGAACTATTGCTGAAAATTTTAATGATGAAAATATTCAAAAAACTTATGCTGAAACTAAATTTCAAAAAAAAGTAACTAAATTAGGTTTATAAAATGGGAATAAATATTATAAATATACATTCTTTGCGTTATATTTTGACAATACTTTTAGGTATTTCTTGTTTGTCTATAACGGCTGGTTTTTTAGGAGTATTTTTAGTTTTAAAAAAACAAGCTTTAGTTGGAGATGCTTTATCACATTCTTGTATTCCTGGAATTGTTATAATTTATTTAATTACAAAAGATTTTAATGATAAATATTTATTTTTAGGTTCTTTTATTGCTTCTTTTTTAGTTTTATTTTTAATTGAAATAATTAAAAAATATACAAAAAAAATTAAATATGACGCTATCTTAACTTTGCTTTTATCTTCTTTTTTTGGTTTAGGTAAAGTACTTTTATCATATGCTCAAATTCATGCGCCTGATACTAAAATTGCTCGTTTAGATAAGTTTTTTTTAGGTCAAGCAGCCTCAATATCACATCATCAAATTGAAAAAATCATAATTATTTTTATAATAGTATTGTTTATTATTACTATTTTTTGGAAAGAAATTAAATTATTTATTTTTAATGAAGAATATGCTACAATAATAGGGATTAAACCAAAAATAATGAATTTTATAATAAATTCTTTAACTATTTTGGTAGTTGTTGTTGGGTTACAAATTGTAGGGGTGATTTTAATTAGTTCTTTAATTATTGGTCCTGGGTTAATTGCTAGAAATTGGAGTAATCGTTTATCTTCGAATTTCTTAATTTCTGGTTTTTGTTCTATTATCGCAAGTATTTTAGGTGTTTTTATTAGTTCTTATAAATTTACTCATAATGATGTTAATATACCGACTGGACCTTCTATTACTTTAATTTTAAGTATTTTTGTTTTTTTATCTTTACTTTTGGCTCCAAAAAATGGTATTATTGAAAAAAAATATAGACATTACCAATATAAAAAAAAGATTGTTATTTTTAAACATTTAATTCATCTTTATACAAATAAAAATGATTTAAATAATTTAAATATTGAAAAAATTAATCCTTTATTTTTTGAACAAGGTTATTTGATTTTAGAAAAAAAAAATAAAATCCATTTTAGTATTAAGGGAAAAAAAATAGTAGAAGAATTAATAGAAGGAAGAGGAGGAGGAGGTTAATATAAAAAAAATATGTTGGACATAAGAATAATATATCCTTATTTTGCTATTGTTTCAACCTCTGTTGCTTGTTCTATTTTAGGTAGTTTTTTAATTTTGAAAAAAAAATCTATGTTAGTGGATGCAATTAGTCATAGTGTTTTATTAGGGATTGTTTTATCAGTTTTATATCAAAAAGATTTATCTTCGTCTTTACTTATTATAGGAGCTACTTTAACAGGTCTTTTAACTGCTTATTTATCGGAATTATTAAGTAATAATAAAAAAGTTAATGAAGATGCTTCAATTGGGATTGCTTTTTCTTTTTTATTTTCTATCGCAGTTATTATTATTGGTCTTAATATTTCAGGCATTAAAGAAGCACATGTGGATGTTGATGCTGCACTTCTAGGTGATCCTAATTTAGTAACTTTATCAAGAATTTTTAATATCTTATTAGTTTTAATTTTAAATATTATTTTTGTATTATTATGTTATAAAGAATTAAAAATTGCAAGTTTTGATAAAGCTTTAGCTGTTTCTTTAGGATTTTCTGTAGGATTGATTAATTATACTTTAATTACTTTAGTTTCTTTAACAGCTGTAGTTTCTTTTGATGCTGTTGGTTCTATTTTAGTAATTGCTTTAATGATTGGTCCAGCTTCAACTGCTCTTTTATTTACTAAAAATTTATTTCATAGTGTTTTGATATCTATATTAATAGCTTTTTTAAGTGCTCATATTGGTTATTGCTTATCTATTTTAACAGATTTACCGTTATCTGGTTTAACTGCTTTTATTGTTTTGGTTTTATTTTTGTTAGTTCTTTTTTTTGCACCTATTAATGGAATTATTTATAAAATATTTAATCATCGTTTTCAAAAAAACATTTTTTCGTCGGTTAATTTATTAATGCATATTCAAAATCATAACCAAAAACAAAAAAAAATCGATATTGAAAAAATTCCTTTAGATTTGAAATGGTCTTTGAAATTTTATAAAAAATGTCTTAAATTTTTATTTGAAAAAGAATATATTAAATTTAAAGACAATTGTATAATTTTAACTTCTAAAGGAAAAGAATTTTTATATAAAAAGAATGAAGAATTTGGAGTTATTATTAATAATTAATTTTTATATATATTATATTTTTTTTTTTTATAAATATAAAGAATAAGAGGTTTAAAAATTTATTTTGAAAATGAAATTAATAAATTTACGTAAAATAAATTTACAAAAAATAATAATAATTTCTCTTTTAATAACTTTATCTTTTGT
>NZ_JAZHCY020000009.1:0-7783 GCF_036924415.2 Candidatus Phytoplasma prunorum | reverse complement strand
GATATTATTAATAATAATAATTATATACATAATCAAAAAATTAATGCTTCTCAGGAATCTATTCATCAATATGCATTATTTTATAAATATATTGCAGGATATACTAAAGATGCATGGTACTTTACTAAATACCAAGATGAAAATGTAGAATATTTTACAGGTAGAAATATATCAAACAAAAAATTATTATTGTTAGGTGTTTCGATAGATTATTCAAATATTAAATTCGAAACCTATTGTGATACTACCCCTCCGCCAATGAAACCTGATATTTTAAATTAAACTAAATCAAATCAAAAAACTACTTTTAAGGTAGTTTTTTTTATATAAAATTTAAACTAAAACCATCAAAAACCGACCTTTTAAAGGCGGTTTTTTTGATATCCAAATTAGAAAGGACTGTGATTAAAATGATGCAAAAATCAATCTGGGCGTATATCGGTCAAGGCTTAATTTATATTTTTTCATTCATTATGTATAAAGCTTTGATGTATGGATGTATTTATTTATGGCGCTTATATTTTTATAGTTTCCGGTTATCAATTGCCCGATTAAAAAACGGGATTACCGTTAAATTTTATCGTTATCTAATTCACCAACGGGGGTACCGGTCATGTGGGAACAAATAATTAATAGCTTACGCTTTGGTTTAACCAAATTAAATCAGAGTTTACAATGGGCTGGTAGTTATATTGGTGATTATAACCAAATTTGTAATATTTTGTTATTAGCGGTGATTTTATTATTTATCCCCCAAATTCTGACCTTATTGGAAACCATTTTAAAAGGAATTTTTCATATTGGTCATTTTATTTATTTAATTATGGAAAGCATTGTCATTATTTTATGGCAACCAGGTAAATTAATTCGTGCGTTTTTTAAATCTAAAGCCGAAAAAAAAGCCCTTAAAACAGAAAAGGAAAAACAATAACATGCGGATTAAAAATTTAAATCAAAGGACTCCGAGTTGGTATCAACACCGGGCCCAATTCATTAATGCCTCGGAAATTGGCAGTATTACCCATCTTGATAAATTCCGTTCTTTAGAACAATTAGTTCATGATAAAATCTTTGGCACTACTTTTTCCAGTAATAAATACACGGAGCACGGCCAAAAAACTGAACCCATTGCCCGTCAATTCTTTGAAACCATCACCAAATTAAATTTTGCGGATGCGATTTTTACGGATGATCAAGTTAAAATGTTTTCGGCCTCGCTGGATGGTTATAACGAACAAAAACGACTTTTATTAGAAATTAAATGTCCGTTTATCAATGACAATGGGCAAATTTCTAGTACTTGGGATCAATTTTTAGCCAATAAAACCGTTCCCAGTAACTACTGGAGCCAAGTTCAATGTCAAATATATTGTAGCCAAGCGCGGTTCGCGTACTTTTTTGTTTTCTTAAGTCCCACTAATTATCATGTCGTGCGCATTTATCAAGATAATCAATTTATTACCAAAATGATTCACGATAGTAAAAAATATTTAGATTTATTGGCTAAAGCTAAAACCGAATTACAAACGACGACGTATTTAAAAACTTTAGTTCAAAAAAAATATTAATTTCATGACCATTGATGACTTTTCATCGATGTTTTTTATATCCCAATCCAATCAAATTTCTAGGAGAAATCAACATGTATCTATCTAATAAAATATATTACCAAGTTTTACCACCAAAAAATAATTTAGTTAAATTAACTAACGTCATTAATCAAACCACACAGTTAATTACCGACTTAAAACAACAAATTAACCACGTTAAAATCGGGTTTATCAAAAAAAACTATCAAAAAGATATCCGCCTTTTAAAACAACGTTTAACCATGTTAAAAAAAATCTATCAAGCTTATCACAAACTTTTTAACCATCAAATCTATAACGCTGTTTTAGCGGAATTAAAATAAGTTCAAGCTTTAAATTTAATTTAAATTTTTAAAATATCAAAATTCAAACGTAAAGGAATAAAAAATATGTTAATTGCATGTGATCAAAACTTAATGATAACTTTTTCCAGCTTTGATAAATGGTTAATTATGACCTTAATAATTTTCTTAATGGTGAATATCGGTCAGAATGTTTATCAAAGTCGGTCTGACAATCTTTTTAACCAACTTAACCATAAAATTCAAACTCTGAATCAACATACCCAGTTATTAAATAACTACCTTCATCAAACTACTAATCAATTACACCAATTAAACCAATTAAGCTTAAATCCGTCCCATCAAGACCCCCAAAAACAAAGGGCCTTAAAAGGACGGATTAAAGCTACTACTCAACAATTAACGCTTTTAACCAAAATTAAAGCCCATTATGATCAACAATGGCGAACTATTAAAACCGATTTAAAATTAATAAAAGAAAGGAACCATTAAATTTTATGTTCAAAAAATCGCACCAAATTTTAAGCGTGGTGACGTTAACGTATGTGCTATTTATTGTTACCAATTTAATCGCTTTAATTTTTGATTTGGAAATTGGTTTAAGAGCCAATATGATGATTAGTATTATTTCCGATTTGTTTTTTATTATTTATTTATGGTATCAGGAATTTCATCATCATGAAAATTAATCCAAGTCCGAGCATCAAACCTTTTGTTAAATGGGCAGGGGGAAAAAAACAATTATTACCGTTTTTAAATATTATTATGAATATCGAATATGAAACATATTTTGAACCCTTTTTAGGTGGTGGCAGGGTTTTTTTAAATTTATTACCTCAAAAAGCTATGATATCGGATATTAATGCCGAATTAATCACCGCTTGGAAAACTTTAAAAGATCAATCGGTCCAGGTGATTAAGTTATTGAAAAAATATGTTAAAGCTTTAAAGACCGAAAAAAAAGCTTTTTATTATCATTTACGTCAACAAGATATTAATTTATGCGATGATATTAATAAAACCGCGCGGTTTATTTTCCTGAATAAAACTTGTTTTAATGGACTTTATCGCGTTAATGCTAAAAATCAATTCAATACGCCTTTCAATGGCCAAGATCAGATCACCTTGGGGAATATTATTAATGGCCCTCATCTGCAAGCCCTGATTACTTTTTTAAAAAATAATGACATTGAAATTTTAAAGCAAGATTATCAAACGATCATTTCGCAAACGCAAAAAAATGATTTGCTTTTTTGTGATCCGCCTTATGATTCCGATACTAAAACCTTTAATAGTTACACCGCTGAAGGGTTTAATAAATCCCAGCAAGCCGAATTAGCTAAAAGTTTACAAACAGCTCATTTAAAAGGGGTTAAATGGGTTTTAACTAATCATGATACCCAATTAATTAAGCAATTATATCAAGCTTTTTATTTGGTCAAAATTCCCGTTAATCGAATGATTAATTCGCAAAGTGACCAGCGGAAAAATAAGACGGCTGAATTAATTATCACTAATTATGAATTAAGCCATAATCAAAAAAAACAAATCGATCATTTATTATTTTTAAAAAAAATCAAAATTGAACGATTAAAACCAATTTTAAATTAATTACCAAATTGACCTTAATACGTCCTAAAACTGTTAAAAGAAAGGATATATAAAAATGGTAACTCCATTAGACGTTTTACAAAGTTGGGTTTCTTTGAAATCCACTTTTACTTTTATTATGATTACGATGACCGTATTGGGGTTAATCTTTTATACCCGCAAAACGTTTGTCAACCATCAACAAGCCTCTTCAAACACTCCTCACTGGGGCGGTTATGGTTTAATTTTATTAATTATATTATTAATCCTTAGTGGTTTATATTTAGGATTTTTTTATGAATCCGAACCATCAACGAAGTATGCTCAACAATTAATTCCCCAAATTGATGAGGCGTTAGCTAAATATGATGACACTATTAATAATTATCACGGTCTTAAAAAAGACTGGGAAACGGATTTAAAAGCGGTTGAAGCTGAATTAAAGGAATTACTGAAACAGCAAGACCTTACACAAACAGAAAAAGCGCGTATTGAAACGACCCTAAACGATAAGGCCACCGAAATCGCAAATATTAAAAAAGATTTCCAAGATACCACTGCCAATATTACTATTTTTAAAGGTAAATTATTAAATTTAACCACTGAAAAAGCTGATAAAGAGGCGGAAATTGTTAAAACTCAAACCGAATTATCACAAACAAAAAATGAGGATGATAAAAAACGTTTACGTGTTAAACTTGATAAATTAAATGAAGAAGCCTCCGAAATTATCCAACAAATGTCCGACATTCGAGTTAAAATTAAACATTTAGAAATCGATCAAAAAACATGTCAAGAAAGATTAACCATGGTTGAAACTATGAAAAATGACATAGAAAAAGATTTTAAATTTTTAAATCAACAAGAACAAGAATTATTAAATAAAATTAAAGATGTTGAAACACGAAAAGCCGAAATTCAAACTTCTATTAATGAAATTGACGAACAAATTAAAAAAGTTGAAGCTCGAAAAGAAATAATTAAAATTATGCGTGACGCTGCTATGGCTGCCCTTTCAGCTGCTTCGGATTATGACAAAAAAAATAGTTTTAACTTTACTAATTTAATTACTATGATCGACAATACTATCGGTGAAGCATTACAATTTAAACGTGGTATTTTTGCTTGGAAAGAAATTAAAGACCTAAGAAATGAATATTTTGGTAAAGAAACAGCACAACAATATCAAGACCGTAAAAATAAAGAATATGCCGAAGAGTTAGAAAAACATTTAGGTAAAGCTAAAATTTTATTCTTAAATCCTGATAATACGATGAAATTTATAGATCAAACGGTCTTTAACACAATTAACAAACAACTTGATTGGGCTTTAATTGATTTAAAAATCGAAGTCGAAGAACACCAAAAACGTCGTAATGATTATCTTAAACAACAAAAAGAGAGTAATTTAAGTGCTGAATTTAGAGACGAAATAAAAACTAATACATTAAGTAAAGATGATTCCAAAAAAACATTTACATCAATAATTTATGAATATCAAAACCTTACTGAAGAATTAAATAAAAAATTAGAAAAAGTTCAAGATTTAGGAAAATTACCAAAAGATTACAAAAACCGAGAAGAAAAATTATTTGCTTTAGAAGAAAGCATAAATGAAATAAAAACCGAATTAAAACAAAAAAATCCTAGTTATGCACGCGCTCAACAAAGATTACAAGATGCAAGAAATGCTAAATTTTATCAACCAATTATTAACAAATAATTTTTTGATAATTTACAAGCATCATTTCCCCTCTTAAATTTATAAATTTGTATAATAGTAATAATATTATTTGAAAAATTATTATTACTATTATTAGAAAGGTTTTTAAATCATGAATTTAAGTCAAAAAAAATATTTATTAATTACTATTAGCATTGTTATTATTATTACCGCATACTTATGTGTTAAAAATTATAATTTTAGTTCCGATTCACATAATCAAGCTGATTCCAAAATATCTCCGTTAGTAATTGAAAAGCGTAATCCCATTATATCAAGCGAAACTAATAATTCTCCGTCATTACCTCTTCATGAAACAAAATCAAATATTGAACCCCAAATCAAACCAAAAATAGAACCAAAAATAGAACCAAAAATTACATCAACCAATGAATCTATAATTTCAAATGAACCTAAAAATGAACCTATTAAAAAAGTTAAATTTAAAATTACTGCCAATGAATTTAACCAAATTCAAAATTATATTTCCTCAGAACATAATGATTTAAATTTATTACCAAGTCATCTACCTGCAAATGCGATTGATTTAATTAATCAAGAACGAGAACAATTTATAAAAAGCCCTATGAGAAAAATTCTAAGAGAATATAATTTAGAAATTAACGAATTTCACAATAATCTTGAAACAATTAAAAATCAAATTCCACCTTTACAAAATCAATTAACCCCTTTAGCTCAAAAATTAGCTTCCAAAGATGAATTAGTTAATTTAAAAAAAGTTCAAAGGAAACAATTTCGTTACGGAACTACTAATTATGTTCTTTTAGATTCTGAAATTAAACCATTACAAGAAGAAGCCTCCGAAATTATCCAACAAATGTCCGACATTCGAGTTAAAATTAAACATTTAGAAATCGATCAAAAAACATGTCAAGAAAGATTAACCATGGTTGAAACTATGAAAAATGACATAGAAAAAGATTTAAAATACATTATTTCTAAATTACTGAATGATTTCGAAATAACTAACTAAATTATTACCAAATTAAATCAAATATTAATAATTACGATCTATTATTTACATAGGTCTTTTTTTATATCTAATTTTAAGTTTTTTAGACATAAAAAAATCAAAATTGAACGATTAAAACCAATTTTAAATTAATTACCAATTGACCTTAATACGTCCTAAAACTGTTTAAAGAAAGGATATATAAAAATGGTAACTCCGAAATCCACTTTTATTTTTATTATGATTAATATGACCGTGTTGGGTTTAACTTTTTACGCTCAACAAACCCCAAATGACGAGCCTAACTGTGGCCGTTATGGTTTGATTTTATTAATTTTGTTATTAATCCTTAGTGGTTTATGTTTAGGAATTTTTTATGAATCCGAACCATCAACCCATGAATCTCTAATTTCAAATGAATCTAAAAATGAATCTAAAAATGAACCTATTAAAGCAGTTAAATTTAAAATTACTGCTAATGAATTTAACCAAATTCAAGCTTATATTTTCTCAAAACATAATGATTTAAAATTATTACCAAGTCATCTACCTGCAAATGCAATTACTAGAATTAATCAAGAACGAGAATATTTTATAAAAAGGGGAAAAAGGGAAACTGATGAAATTATGCAAGCATATAATTTTAAAATTAATAATTTAATCGAAAACAAGGCCGAAATTATTAAACAAATGGCTGAAATTGAACTTGAAATTAAAAATTTAGAATCTAAACAAAAAATGTATACGGATATGTTAACTATAGCCAAAACTAATAAAAAAGCAATAGAAATAAATTTAAAATACATTATTTCTAGCTTACTGAATGATTTTGAAATAACTAACTAAATATTACCAATTAAATCAAATATTAATAATTACCGATCTATTATTTACATAGGTCTTTTTTTATATCTAATTTTAAGTTTTTTAAACATAAAAAAATCAATAAAAATAATGAAAGTGAGTTAAAAAATATCATGCCATCAAATAAAAAAATCAGAATTCAATATAAAAATATTATCATTACTTATCATAATTGCTTTGAAATTCCTTTAAAAGAAATCAAAGCTTTTTTTCTGCGATTATTTCAAAATATTTATACTACTAACAAGATTAAATACTTACTAGTAGCCAAAAATAAAGTCGATAAAATTATCACTGTTTTATTGATTTTAGATCAAAAACCTAATTTTACAACGATTAATAAATTTATCATTAACAATGATGAACCAATTTTTGACAACGATGAATATATTAAATCTTTTGAAACTGAAATTAAAGCCGATACCAATTTTGAGTGGAAAGAAGACGGCGATTCAAACCAAATTTCTAATAATACCTCATTTCAAAAACAAAAAGAATTAGATTTTTATTTTTATGAATTCATTAACACCTTAAAACAGCGTTTTTGGTATTTTGATAAAAATATGACAACTGAAGATGCCAAAAAAGAAATATATAGTTGGTTAAAAGAAAACAAACATAATAAAATCTATCAAGGTATCCCAGAAATAAACCGCATTTTAACCGAACATTTTACACGAAACAATTATGATTTTGAAGATGATAACTTAGAAAACTATCAGACTTTTAAAAATGATTTGCC
>NZ_JAZHCY020000008.1:20931-33517 GCF_036924415.2 Candidatus Phytoplasma prunorum | reverse complement strand
AATTTTAGGATTAATCAAAGCTTTAACTAATTACAAAGATTATGGTTACGATTTGATCGCTTGCACTGTTCCCTTTTTTTGATATCCAATTTTAACCATTAACAATTTAAACTTAATTAACCCCCATTTTCCTAACTTTAAATTTTTTTTAATTTTTTTGGAACGTTTTTTTAAAAAACGAGGTTTAATATAAGTGTAGAAGTTTTTAAAAGAATATATTTAAAAACTCATTTTTAAAAAAAACAAAAAAAATAAAACAAAAAATCTAAATGGTTTTTTATTTTTTTAAAAGTCTAAAAAAATGCAACACTTCGATAGCAGGTATTATTATACAACAATTTTATGTTTTTAATAGTTAATTTATATATTTTAAATAAGAATTTATTTATTTATTGTATAAATCAAAAAAAAGATTTTAAATATCGGTTTTTAATTTGATTTAGTTTAATTTAAATATTTTGTTAAAAAGCAAAACACCACTTGAAAATAGTAGGAAATTAAAAGCAAAAGACTCTCTAATAGAGAGTCTGGATATTTAAATATTTAATTTATTTTAAAAATTGCTTTATTTAATGTTTTAGTTATTTGTTCTTCTTTGACGAAGATTTCTTGGTGTATCTAAAAGAGCAAAAATTTGTCTTGTTATTTCAGCATTTCTAGCATGTAAATTTATAATATCTCTTTCTGATAAATGATTATCTTGACTATTTGAAATTTGTTCTATTATTTGTTTTCCTTGTAACATTAAAGAACTTAAAGTTGGAGTGTTTGGATTTTGATTATGTTCCATTGCCATGATGCTTTTATTATTAATAATCAAAAATAAACCTAAACAAATAAATAAATAAATATAAATTGCTTTAATTTTATTTTTTAATTTAAACATTAATTAATAATTCCTTTATTTTTTTTATTTTTTTTTCGAATTAGAACTTTCTGGTTTATTTAAACTATTATTTATTTTTTTTTCGTAATTTTTTATTTTTTTATTTAGATAATTATATTTTATCATTAAATCTTTTTTTTCTGTATCTTTTAAAAGATAATTAGATAACTCTTGTTGTATTATTATTTGTTCTTTTAAAAAATAATGATAATTTTCATCATCTGACATTTCTTTTTCATTCGAAATTTGTTTGTTTTTTGAAGTTGCCATAATATGATTGTTATTAATAATTAAAAATAAACCTAAACAAATAAATATAACAATTTTAAATAATGATAAATGTTTTTTTAAATTAACCATTTTTATTATCCTCCTTTCGTTTTTATTTTTTTATCCCTCAGCTGAGGAAATATCGTAAAATGGTTGTATTTTAAGTATAATATCTTCTAAATATCGATTTTTTCTAATTATCGTAATCACGTTGTAAAAAACCTCTCGTTTCATTAGTGTTGGTTAACATTCTTTTATACATTTCTCGATGGCGTTCTAATACAGAAATTTTAATTTCTGTTTTATCCATTTCTATAACAATTACTGTGATGTTTCTTCTTGTAATTTTTTCATTGTGTTTCTTAAACATGTTCTATCGTCTTCTTCATTGTGGTTTTTTTTAATTATGCTTTTTTCGTGTTAATTACCTCATATTGAGAAGCTAAAAATTTTTTGAATGTAAGTTAATTGGTTTTGTAATAATAGCAATAATTGATTTTTAATTGCTTCAATATTATTGTTATATTCGTGAATCTTTAATCTTATTTCTTTGTTAAATTAATTATTTTGTTTTTCTATAAATTTTTCTCTAGCTTTATTAATCACTCTTTTTTCGGTTTAAATAGAATAATTAGCAATAAACTTATATAATAATTTTCTGATAAAACATAAGTTGCGATTGAGGTAAATCTTTCAAAATTTTACTTTTTTTGGTTCTGTTTAAATTTCATATTTAAATTTTAATTTATTGATTGCAATTTTGATGCTTTCCTTTTTGTTAATAATCAATATAATTTAATTTTCTAGTTGTTTTATGTTGTTCATAAAACAATCTTCGATCATTGTTTGTTTTTGACTTGTTTTATTGTTGATTTTTTGGTTACAATTTCTTATTTTTTAACAGAGAAATTTGATTTTTAATTTCAGGAGTAATTTCGAATTTGATTTTCTTAGATTCTACTTGAATTTCGAGTTAAATTTTAATTTCAGAATTAGATAATGATTATGTTTTTTGTAACTTTAATAGTCTTATTTCATTAGATTATTCATCAACTATTAGATTAGTTTTTGTAATTTATAATATTTTTGTTAGTTTAATATTATTATCCTGATTAACTTTTTAAAAAATAATTCAAATAATTTCTTTAATTAAAAACGAAACCTTAATATTAATTAATAACCAATTTTTTTAATAAAATTCATGAGTTAATGACCTTTCTGTAATAATATAATATTTGTCTATAAAAAATTATTATTAATATTATACAATTTTATACTTTTAATAGTTAATAAAAAGCTTTTAAATAAATATTTATTTATTTTATAAATAAAAAAAACCGACATTTTAAGTCGGTTTTTAGTTTTATTTAGTTTAATTTTAAAATATTTGGTTTAATTGATAGTTAAGTATTATCTACGTTTATAATGTTATTTATTGAATAAATATAAATTTTATAACATAAACATAATAACTTATTACTCAACATATTAAATTCTGTAAAATATTTTACAATTTTATCTTGGGTATTTAGTAAAATACAAAGTGACTTAATATTTCTCGCAATATATTAATAACATTGTTATTGTCCATTTTTTAAATCTCAAAAATCAACGGTATTAGGTTTTACGCGAAATTTTTTTTATTTAAATAATTTTTTGAATAGTTATTTTTGTGCTTTGGTGATTTATTATAGTTCAAGTAATTATTTTAGTTCATCTTCAATTTTAGTTATTTCTTTTGACCAGTATCTTTATCAAATTCTTCGATATCCGAAATGCTTTTACCATCTTTTGTATAAGTTATCACTTTAATTAATTTACCAGTATATTTATCATATTCAATGATGAAATTAATGATTTTATTACTATTATCAAATATAATTTGTTTAATTCTCACCCCAGTATCAATATCAAATTCTTCGATATAATTATTTTGTCTATCTGTTTGATATACAGTTTTTTTAATTATTTTTTGTTCATTATTTTTATCATATTCATATATAAAACTAATACCATCGTTTTTACCATCGTTTTTATTTTGAGTGAATTTAATTATGTTACCAGTATTTTTATCAAATTCTCGGATAGAATCAATTCTTTTACCATCTTTTTGATACATATTTCTTTTAATTAATTTACCAGTATCTTGATCATATTCTTCTATAGAATAAATTCTTTCATAATCAATTTCAACATTATCATAAATATGATACATAATTTTTTTAATTAATTTACCAGTATCTTTTTTAAATTCTGTAATATACTTAATGTTTTTACCATCAGCCGTATAAATAGTTTTTTTAATTACTTGACTATCAGAATCATCTATAATAATTTTATCATTTGAATCATAATCATCAAATAAAAATACATTAGATTTGTTAATATTTTTTTCATCATATTCGAATACATATTCATTATTAAGATTATTAATGGTATTATCAGAATTAATTTTTTCTGGATTAATTTCTTGGGTTTTTTCTATTTGTGTAGTTATTATAGTTCTCTGGTAAATAATAATACTAACAATACTAACTAAAATAACAATAATTAAAACAATAACTATCATTTTCAAATTTTTTTTAATAAAATGCATGAGTTAAATTACCTTTCCAATAGTAATAATAATAATTTTTTTCTATAAAAAATATTAATAAATATTATACCACAATTTTATGTTTTTAATATTTAATTTATATATTTTAAATAAAATTTTATTTATTTTATGTTCGAACATCTAT
The DNA here is from genome assembly GCF_036924415.2 of Candidatus Phytoplasma prunorum. Lineage (NCBI taxonomy): Bacteria > Bacillati > Mycoplasmatota > Mollicutes > Acholeplasmatales > Acholeplasmataceae > Candidatus Phytoplasma > Candidatus Phytoplasma prunorum. The sequence continues at coordinate 29,620 of NZ_JAZHCY020000008.1, read as the reverse complement.
TTGATAATAAGTTTCTTTAATTATTTGATTAGTTTTTTTATAATAATCCGTAATAAAATTAATGGTTTTACTATTAACTTGATATTAAATTGATTTAATTAAATTTTCAGTATCTTTATCGTATGCTCCAATAAAATCTAATCCACAAAAAATAAGAAATACTGAATATGACAAAAAATAAAAAAACAACAAAAAGAAAAATAATTGTTAAATAACATCTTTTAAAACATTAGTGCCGAAGTTCTAACATTGGTGGTAATTTAAATTTTCTCGCTATTTGTCTAAGTGGTTTTTCACATAATTTATAAATTTCATCACATAATTTAAGATTTTATAAATCTAATAAAAAAGCTTGAACATTATTTTCGAGTTCAATATTTAATTTATTTAACATTTTTGCCATTATTAAAACAAAAAAAATCAATATAAATATTGATCTAAATAGTTAAATTATTTAATTTTTGAAAAAATCTAAAGTTTTGCAACACTGAGTACCCATCAGTATAAAAAACATATATTTTTATTATTTTGTATAATGATATTGAATAAAGTTATAAAATTTAAAAGAGGAATTTATGAAAAATAAAAGTAGAAAAATTATTATAATAATTGTTAGTTGTATAATATTAGGAGTGTTAATATATTTTTTACTATATAAAAATAATTTCTCATTACCTTCTTTTTCTTCTCCTTCTGTAAAAAATAAAATTAACGACTTACAACAGCGAATGGGTTTTGAAGAAAACTTTGAAGATAAAAAAGTAATTTTTAAAAAAAAAAGTGAATTAAGACTTAAAATAAACGATATTGAAAAAAGAGAAATAATACCATTTAATAATACAATAAAATTTCAAAAACAAGCGATACAAAATAAAAACATCGAAATGCAAAAATTTTCTTCAAAATCAAAAAAATCAAAATTAACATCGAAAGAAATAAACAAAATAAAAAATCTTCAACAAGAAATTTCTAAACTAAAAACAGACATGCAAGAAACAAAAACCAAAATGTCCGAAAGTAAAAAAAAAATAGAAACATTAGAAACTGAGTTAAAAAAAATTGAAGAATACGAAATCGAATGTCAAAAAATAGAAGATGAATTTGAAAAAGAAGAAGAAGAAAAACGAGAATTGGAAGAAACTGATAAAAATTAACCTATTAAATTATTAATTTAACAAGTTTATTGTTTTGATTTTGATATTCATATAAAAAAAGATATTTAAATTATACTAGTAAATTAATTATTAAGCATTAATAACAACTTACACAATCACAATTTTTAAATCATTATTCTAAAAAATATTTATTTTGTATGATTATATTTACTGAAACTAAAATTAAATAATTTTTACAGAGGAAATTTATGAAAAATCAAAAAATTATTATAATAATTATTGTTTTTATGATTTTAGAATTGGTAATATATTTATTTTTATTTAGACATAATTTACCATTTGCTGCTTCATTTTGTCCTATTGAATTTTCTTTCATTTATAATATAAAAAAAGAGAACCCTAAATTGAAAAAATGGTTAGAAGAATGGGATGAAGAAAATAAAGCTAAAGAAAAAATTAAACAAATTAAAACTAATAAAATTCATGAATTAAAACAGCGAATGGGATTTGAAGAAAACTTTAAATGTAAAAATGTAAATGTAAAAAAAATAAAATAGAAGAACAAACAATAAATATTAAACTACAAATCATAGAAAAAAATATTTCCGAAAAACAAAAAAAATTAAAACAATTAAAAACAGAATTACAAAAAATCAAAATTGAATATCAACAAAACATACAAGAATTGAAAAAAATATAATAAAATCTAAACTATAATATAAATTCTAATAAATTAATATGTTTTTTAGTTTTATTTTGATGATATTCATAAAAAAAGATGCTTAAATTATACTATTAAATTATAAATTAATTTAACATTTTTAATTTTTTATTATTCAAATCAACCCTTTAAAAGAGTTTATTTATATCTAATTTTAACTTTTATAATCGTTTTTTTATATTATTTTTACTTATTAGATAATTTTTTAAGTTATATAATTATTAATTTTAAATTCCTAATTATAATTAATTTATTTATTCATTATTCGTAAAAAATACCGAAATTACGAGTAAATTAACCATTTTCAATTATAGTGGTAATGAATACATCAAATTTTCGATCTTAAAAATGAAATCATTTAAAATTACATTAGAGAATTAAAGTGGGTTTAGAGAAAACTATTAAACCAAAAAAATTTTGTCAATTGAAGATATTAAGAGACAAGTTCAGAAATAAACCTAAAAACTAAAAGTAAGGTAATGTTGTAATTTAAAGACACAATAGTTAAAGTCTTAAATCAGAGATCAAAACCTAAAAAAAAACAATAACAAAAACACTTATATTTATTCCAGAAAACCAAAATAACTTGAATACATTAGATATACACAAACGATTTCATAATTGGAATCAGTATCCATAATATTACCTTAGTTACAAAAGTATTTGATACGATTATACAATTCTTAGAAAAAAAATTATATTTAACAGTATCCAAGGAAAAATCACGAATAACAAATTCCATTAAAAGGATAGAATCTTTAAGATATCATTTAAGGTTTAATCCAACTAAGACTAAATAAACAATTATTAAAAAGGTCACAATCCAAATTGGAACAGTCACACAAACATTAAAATTCACAACTGCAAAATAATTCAGAATAATAATTAGCAAAGCATTTATAATAAAAAAAACGGTAGCTATTTGCATTCTGTGTAACCACCGAATCACCAATCAACAAATGCAAAACTTTTAACTTAATAAAAATGAATTTAAAACACAAATCGCATCTTAAAGAAGAAATTTATGTATATTTTTAATACTTAATTTTTGAATTATTATTATTACTATTAAATAAAAAAATATTTTATAAATTTTTTTAAAAAATTATTTTTTGTATTTATAATTTTTTATTGTTTAAAAAATACAACACAAAATACACTTTAATCAAATTAAAAAAATTTTTATATATATAATATAATTTCAAATTTAATTACTTAATAATTATAAAAATATTTTATTTACCTAATTATTAGTAGTAAATTATAAAAATCATTTATCTATTATAAAAAATAAATATTTTTTTCCTTCTTTAAAAATTTATTAATAACATATAAAAATAAATTAAAACTATAATTTAAATAAAAAAATAGAAAAATATATTTTTAGTATATTTATCTATTTTTAATAATGAATTAAATTATATATATATATACTATTAAATTATTTTTATTCATAATAATTTTTTATTAAATAATTTAAAAGACGTACACCAAATCCAGAAGCCCAAGAAACATTAAATTCATTTAATTTATTACCCATACACACACCTGCTATATCTATATGTGCCCAAGGAGTTTTTTTATCTACAAAACGTTGTAAAAATTGAGCTGCAGTAATAGAACCAGCATAACGTCCAGCTGAATTTTTCATATCAGCGAATCGACTATCAATTAACTTATCATATTCAATTCCTAAAGGTAATTGCCAAACTTTTTCTGATGTTGCTTCGCCTGATTTAATTATTTTTTTAGCTAAATCTTTATTATTTGAAAAAAGTCCTGCATATTGTTCTCCCAAAGCAATCATAATAGCTCCAGTTAAAGTAGCTAAGTTTACTATTAATTTAGGTTTAATTTCGGTTTTACAATACCATAAAACATCAGCTAACAACATTCTTCCTTCAGCATCAGTATTTATGACTTCAATAGTTTGACCAGACATAGAAGTTATAATATCACCAGGACGTTGAGCAGTAGAACTAGGCATATTTTCCACTAAACCAACAACTCCAGTAACATTAATTTTAGCTTTTCTAGTAGCTAAAGTATGCATTAATCCAACAACAGTTCCAGCTCCTCCCATATCAGCCTTCATATCTTCCATACTTGATGAAGGTTTAATTGAAATCCCTCCTGAATCAAAAACTACTCCTTTTCCAACAAAAGCTAAGGGTTTTTCTTCTTTTTTATCGCTTCCATTCCATTGCATAATCGCTAAATAAGGAGGACGAGAAGAACCTTGAGCTACCGCTAACAAAGCATTCATTCCTAATTTTTTTAATTTTTCTTTATCTAAAATTTTAACTTTAACATTTAATTTTTCTAATTTTTTAATTTGTTTAACAAATTCTTCTGTTCCTAAAATATTAGCAGGTTCATTAACTAGTTCTTTAGTTAAATTAACACCTTCACAAATAGCTTCTATATGTTTTAATTCTTTTCGACAATTTTCAGCATTTTTAGTAATTACAATAAGTTCAACATTATTTTCTTTTTTTTGTTTAGAATTCTTTTTATTAGTATGATAAAAATCAAAAGAATATTGTTTTAATAAAAACCCAAGAACAAAATTCATTATTTGTGTTGTTGAAACATTAATACCTAAAGCATCAGCAAAAACAACTATTTTTTTATAATTATTTTGAACTTCAGAAACACAAAGTCCTCCTATTTTAAGCCAGGTTTCATCATTTATTTTTTGTTCTGTTCCTAAACCAATAACTTCAATACAAGGAAAAGGAGAACCTTCTAAATATAAAAATTTAATTTGGGAACCAAAAGAACCCTCAAAATTCTCTATTAAATAACCTTTTTTTATAATTCCGTTAGGATCAACAAATTCTAAACCAAAAGTTTTTTCAATTTTTTTTACTTGAAAAAGTATTACTTTGTCAGCATCCATAGATGACATATATCGAGTTATAAAAGAAACATTCATTTTTATAAATACCCTTTTCTTTTTTTTTATAATTATTATCATTAATATTTATTTTTATTAATTAATAATTTAAATAATATTATTAACTTGATTATTTTAAAATAAATTATAACAATTATTAATTAAAAATTTATCTTTATTATAATATTTTTTAAAAATAATGTAAACTAAAAAAATTAGAATAATAAAAAAATAAAAAAATAAAATTAAATTGTTTATTAAAAAAATAAATAATTTAGTTTTTTTATTATCTTAATTGAAAAAATAATTTTGATTTTTATGAAATAAAATCAATTAGTAAATTATTTTAATATTAAAATATAATTAGTAGTTTATATTATCGAAAAAAGATAAATTTTGATTTTATTAAAAATAGATAAAATAATTAGTAATTTTAAAAGTATTTAAATCATATTCTTATATATCAAAATACTTTTCGACAGTTAAACATTAAGATTGACATTTTTCCATTCTAATTAATGTACCATTATTTTTATCATATTCAAATATATCAGCAATGTTTTTTCCATCAGATTGATAATTAATTAATTTAATTAATTTATTAGTATCTCGATCATATTCTTTTATATAATTAATCGTTTTACCATCTGGTTGATAATAAGTTGTTTTAATTAATTTATGAGTATCTTGATCATATTTTTCGATATAAATAATAGTTTTACCATCAGATTTATAAATAATTAATTCATTATTAGAATCATATACAGTGATTTGATTATTTTCATCATGATTATATAATAAAGAATCATTATTATTTTTATCAATAATATCAGAATTATTTTTTTCTTGATTAATAATTTTTTGATTTTTTCCTATTTTGTTAGTTATTGTAGTTTTGTAGTAAATAATAACTCCAGCCAAAACAAAAATAATTAAAACAATAACTAACATTTGCAAATTTTTTTTAATAAAATTCATGAGTTCAATTACCTTTTCCAATAATATTAATAATAAATGTTTATCTATAAAAACATAAAATTATTATACAACAATTTTATGTTTTTAATAGTTAATTTATATATTTTAATAGTTAATAAAAATTTTAAATTTTTTACAAAGTAAATTTATACACTGTCCCTTTTTTTAATACAACTTTAAATTTTAAAATTAATCTTTAAAACTAAAAAATTGTATTAAAAAACGAAACAGCCCACTAAGATTGAGAATTTTTTTGTATTATATTATTTTTTTATCACAAAAATTATAAGGGATTAGTTTTACTACTAATTTAGGCACCTTTTCATGTCCTATATTTTTCGTTAAACTAAAAAAAATATTTAAAGATATTTTATATTTATATTTTTTAAAATTTAAATTATAAGACAAAAAAAATAATTAAATTTATGAAGTTTTTAAAGTATTTTGATAATAATTTTTTTTATTTCCCAATCAAATATAAGATATTTTTTATATCTATCAACTTTATTATAAATTAATTTTAAAAATTATTTTTAAATTTAAAAGCTTGAGGCGAATAATAATTTAAATATTGATGCGGACGAAATCGATTATAATGGTAAATAAAGTTAGTAATAATAATAATAATTTCTTTTTGAGATAAATATTGATTAATCATTTTAAAAGTTTCAATTTTTAAATTAGCCCAAAAACTTTCTAACGGAGCATTCTGAGTAGGGCTGGCTTTAGGGGAAAAACTAGATTGAATGTTTTTGTTTTTTAAAAAAGAAACAATCCTTTTATTTATGTATTGGGCACCTTGATCTGAATGTAAAATACAAGGTTTTTTAATTTTCGGCAATTGTTTAATTGTCCGTATAACTAATTTTAAATCTGTTTTTTTAGCAATTTGAAAAGCCACAATTTCTCGATTATATAAATCCATAATAGCTGATAAATAAAGTTTTTGTGTTAAATAAGTAATATCAGTTACTAATTTTTGATAAGGTTTAATAGCATAAAAATCTAAATTTAGTAAATTTGGTTTTGTTTCAATGTTAGATACATTATAAATTTTAATTTTTTTTTTAACTTTAACTGTATTTTTTTTTGTTTGACACAATAAATTTAATTTACGCATTTTATTTAAAACGGTTTTAGGATTCAAATAATAGCCTTGTTGTTTTAAAAGTTGATGAACTTTACGATAACCAAAAATTAATTTATTTTTGAGCAAAGGATGAATCGGATTTTGATAACAAATTTGGTAAATAATTTTTTCAACAATAGTTAAAGGTTTGGGGTGATTAATGTTATTTAAAGCTCGATAATAACTACTTTTATTAAAATTCAACCACTTTAATAACTTGTTTAAAGAAATTTTCGTTTTATATTTATCAATGATTTTTAAATATAACAATTTATAATTTTTTTTATTTTTAGCTAACTGCGTTTTTATGTTTTTTTTAATTAATTTTATTTTTTCATTTTCCTCATTAAAAAAATAATTTAAAAAATTATTAATGTATTTATAACCAATCGGAGTTTGAAAGCGGTAAATTTGACCCGCTTGATACCATTTTTTCCAAGTAATTATTTGTTTATGATGTTTAATTTTCAAAATATTTTGAATTTCTTGATACTTTTTGCCTTGAAATCTTAACATAACTGCGCGTAATTTAATATCATAAGAGTAATTATTTTTTTTCGTCATGATATAATTTTAATTCCTTCACTTTCAAAATTAATATTTGAAAAATTAAATTTTTAATTTTAATTAAGAATTTGACATTAAATATTATAACTTTGAAATTTAGTAATTTTAATTTAGTTAATTTTGTATTCTTTATTCCGTTTTTGATATTAAAAAATAAGGTAATTTTTTTCTGTTTTAACAATAAAAAGAAAAACAAATAAAGATTATAAATAGAAGAATATAAAAAAGATAATGAATTATTTTTCTTCAAATACATCTTTAAATTATTTATTTGTTAAATTATTATTTTTTATTTTTTTTTATGTTACGAATTATTGCAAAAACCTTAGACTTTTTTAAAAATAATAATTATTAAATTTAATTGAAAATTATTTATTATTATTTTAAATTTTGTTAAAATAATAATAAATAATTAAACTAAAAGGAGAATAATTGATATTGAAAATAAAATATTTAAAAAATAAGTATTTTTTTTTAATTACAATTTTGATTTTATTCATTAAATTTAATCTATGTTTTTTATCTTTGAATATTTACGCTTATTCTGATAATTTAGAAGATATTATTTATTATGAATTTAAAAAAGTTAAAAATGCTAAAGCTAATATAGTTATAACTAACGAAATAGAAGAAAATTGTAAAAAATATAAAAATTTAGTTAAAGAATTTAAAAAAAATAAATATAATGTTTTTTTATATGATATAAGAGGATATAATAAAAGTTCTAAAAATAAAATAGATAATGATAATTTGGAAATTTTATTAAAAGATTTGAAAAAAATATTAATTTTTTTAAAAAAAAACAACGAATTGCCAAATTTTTTATTAGGTAATTTTATAGGTGGTATTTTAAATAATTGTTATACTATAAAATATAATGATATTAAAGGAGTTATTAATATTGGAACACCTACTTCAATTTTCAAATCATATTTTGTAGATTTAGAAAACAATAATAAATTAAAAATAATAAAAAATAATATAAAAATAACCCCCATTTTTATTCAAAACATCATAATTCTAGGTATAAATTATTTAAACGAAAACTTAAATAAATATAATGTACCATTTTTTGTATTACATGGTCAAAAGGATTTAATAGTACCTTACGATAATAGTACAAACTTTTTTACAATAGTTACAGGAGTTAATAAAAAAATAAAATTATATGAAAATTTTTATCACGATTTATTTAATGATTCCAATTGTAAACAAGTAAATTTAGACATTATAGAATGGTTAAATAAGCAAATAAATAAAGTTGAATAAAAAAAACTCTG
>NZ_JAZHCY020000008.1:0-20901 GCF_036924415.2 Candidatus Phytoplasma prunorum | reverse complement strand
CAGAGTTTTTTTTATTCAATAATTTTAGTTACTGTACCAGCTCCTATTGTACGTCCACCTTCACGAATAGAAAATTTAGTACCTTCTTCAATAGCAATTGGATGATTTAATTCAACAATAATTTCTGCTCTATCACCTGGTAATACCATTTTAACATCTTCTTGTAATTTAATAAAACCAGTTATATCTGTAGTACGAAAATAAAATTGTGGTCTGTAATTAGAAAAAAATTCAGTATGACGACCGCCCTCTTTTTTAGTTAAAATATAAACTTGAGATAAAAATTTGCGATAAGATTTTAGAGAACCTGGTTTAGCTAAAACTTGACCTCTTTCGATTTGATCGCGAGTAATACCACGTAATAAAATACCAACATTATCACCAGCTTGAGCAAACTCTAATCCTTTTTTAAACATTTCAATACCGGTAATAATAGCTTTTTTAGTTTCTTTTAAACCAATAATCTCAACCTCTTCATTAATATTAATTTTTCCTCTTTCTACACGACCAGTAGCAACAGTGCCACGACCAGTAATAGTATGAACTCCTTCAACTGGCATTAAAAATGGTTTTTCTACATCACGAATTGGATCTTCAATATATTCATCTAAAACTTCTAATAATTTATTTATACCTTCAACATCTGTACCTTCTAAAGCTTTTAAAGCCGAACCTCTTACAAAAGGAGTTTTATCGCCATCAAATTTATATTCGTTTAATAATTCACGAACTTCCATTTCTACTAAATTAATCCATTCTTCTTCTTTAACTAAATCGCATTTATTTAAAAATACTATTAATTTAGATACACCAACTTGGCCAACTAATAAAACATGTTCACGAGTTTGTGGCATTACCCCATGATAAGCGGAAACAACTAAAATACCAGCGTCCATCTGAGCAGCACCTGTAATCATATTTTTAACATAATCAGCGTGTCCAGGACAATCAATATGAGCATAATGTCTTTTTTCAGTTTCATAAGAAACATGTGTAGTATTAATAGTTATACCACGTTCTTTTTCTTCTTTAGTTTTATCAATTTGATCATATGATTTATTTTCTGCTAAACCTTTTGTTGATAAAACTTTAGTAATAGCAGCAGTTAAAGTAGTTTTTCCATGATCGACATGACCAATAGTACCTACATTAACATGAACTTTATCTCTTAAAAATACTTTACTAGACATTTTTATTTAAATCTCCTTTTAAAAATTATTTTTTAATAATCATAATCATTTTAATATATTTTTGTAATTCAATTGCGTTTTTTAATAATTTCTTCAGAAATATTTTTAGGTGCTTTTTCATATTTTAAAAATTGCATAATAAAACTTGCTCTACCTTGAGTATTAGAACGTAAAATAGTAGAATAACCAAACATTTCAGAAAGAGGAACTAATGCTTTAATAATAATAGTGTTTTCTCTAGAATCTTGATTTTCTAATTTTCCTCTCCTAGAAGTTAAATCACCAATTACATTTCCAACATAATCATTAGGAGTAATAATTTCAACTTCCATAATAGGTTCTAAAATAACAATATTACCTTCATTTTTAGTTTGTTTTAAAGCCATAGAAGCAGCAATTTTAAAAGCTATTTCAGAAGAATCTACATCATGATACGAACCATCAATTAAAGTTGCCTTAACATCTATCAAAGGAAAACCGGCTAAAATACCGTTTGATAAAGATTCCTCTAAACCTTTTTTAACTGCCGGAATATATTCTTTAGGAATAACTCCACCTACAATTTTATTAACAAATTCATTACCTTTATCTAAATTAGGTTCAAAACAAATAATAACATGACCATATTGCCCTCTTCCGCCAGATTGACGAATAAATTTTCCTTCCGTAGTAGAAATTTTGGTCAAAGTTTCACGATAAGCTACTTGAGGTTGATTTACATTTGCTTCTACTTTAAATTCAGTTTTCAAACGATCTAAAATAATTTCTAAATGTAATTCTCCCATGCCTGCTATAATAGTTTGACCAGTTTCACGATTAGTATAAATTTTAAAAGTAGGATCTTCTTCGGATAATTTAGATAAAGCAATTCCGATTTTATCTTGGTCAGCTTTAGTTTTTGGTTCAATAGCAATTTCTATTACTGGTTCAGGAAAATTCATAGATTCCAAAATAATATCATCATTTATAGAAGTTAAAGTGTCACCAGTTGTAGTATTTTTTAAACCTACTGCAGCAACAATATCGCCTGCATATACTTCCTTAATTTCTTCTCTAGAATTAGCATGCATTTGTAATAAACGTCCTAATCTTTCTTTAACTTGTTTAGTAGCATTAGTAACATAAGAACCTGTTTTAATTGTACCAGCATAAACACGAAAAAAAGTTAATTTACCTACATAAGGATCAGTCATAACTTTAAAAGCTAAAGCAGTGAAAGGTTCATTATCTGAGGTTTTTCTTATAATTTCTTTATTTTCAAAATTACAACCTACTATAGAAGAAACATCCATTGGAGAAGGTAAATAATCAATAACAGCATCTAATATTTTTTTAACTCCTTTATTTTTAAAAGCTGAACCACATAAAACTGGAAAAAAATCAGCTTTTAAAGTTGCTTGTCTAATCACATTTTTTAATTTTTCTACAGTAATTTCTTTACCATTTAAATAATCCATCATCAATTCTTCATCATAATTAGCCATTTTTTCAATTAATTCTATTCTTTTACTTTCAGCTAATTCTTTCATATATTCAGGAATTTCAATAGTTTTAAATTTTTCATCTGGAGTACCTAAAAATTCAATTCCAGTCATTTCTAATAAATCTATTATACCTTTAAATTCATTTTCAGAACCTATTGGTAATTGAATAGGAGAAGCATTAATACCTAATCTTTGATATAAAGTTTTAACAGCATAATCAAAACTAGCGCCAATTTTATCCATTTTATTGACAAAAATAATTCTTGGTACTTTATATTCAGTAGCTTGACGCCAAACAGTTTCTGTTTGAGGTTCAACTCCAGCTTTAGCATCTATGACTGCTACAGCGCCATCTAAAACTCTTAATGATCTTGAAACCTCAACAGTAAAATCAACATGTCCCGGAGTATCAATAATATTAATTCTGTGTTCTTTCCAAAAAGCAGTAGTTGCAGCAGAAGTAATAGTTATTCCTCTTTCTTGTTCTTGTTTCATCCAATCCATTTGTGAATCGCCATCATGAGTTTCACCAATTTTATGAATTTTACCGGTATGAAACAAAATTCTTTCTGTTGTAGTAGTTTTTCCTGCATCAATATGAGCCATAATACCAATATTACGTGTTTTTTGTAGAGGAAATTTACGAGGCATTTTTTTTCTCCTTAGTTTAAATTCCTTATATATAAATTACCAACGATAATGAGCAAAAGATTTATTAGCCTCAGCCATACGATGTATTTCTTCTCTTTTTTTTACTGCTAAACCGTTACCAGTAGAAGCATCAATAATTTCTTTAGCAAGTTTTTGTTGCATTGTTTTTTCATTACGTTTTTGAGCAAATTGTACCAACCATCTTAAACCTAAAGATTGTCTTCTTTCAGGACGAACTTCAGAAGGAATTTGATATTTTTGACCACCTATACGTCTAGAACGAACTTCTAATTCAGGCATGATATTTTTTAAAGCTTCGTCAAAAACAACAATAGGTTCACGTTGAGTAATTTCTTTTATTTTGTCAAAAGCTCCATATAAAATAGTTTGAGCAGTTGCTTTTTTACCATCTTTCATAATAGTATTAATAGTTTTAGTAACTAACTTAGAATTATAAAAAACATCAGGTAAAACATCACGTTTATTTATACTTTTCTTACGTGGCATATTGAGTTTATTCACCTATTTTCTTTTTTTGTATTTAAAATTTTAATAATTTTTAATTTTTATTTTTCTTAGAACCATATTTAGAACGACTTTGTTTACGATTAATAACACCTTTAGTATCTAATTTTCCTCTAATTATATGATAACGTACACCAGGTAAATCTTTAACACGACCACCACGTATTAAAACTACACTATGTTCTTGTAAAGTATGTCCAATTCCTGGAATATAAGCATTAACTTCTGTACCATTACTTAAACGAACTCTAGCATATTTACGCAAAGCAGAATTAGGTTTTTTAGGCGTCATTGTTGTTACACGAATACAAACTCCACTTTTTTGAGGAGATTTATATTTTTTAACTTTGTTTTTTAAATTATTAAAACCATAACTTAAAGCCGGAGCTTTAGTTTTTATAATTTTATCAACTCGTCTTTTTCTAATTAATTGTGAAATAGTAGGCACAAAATTCTCCTTTCTAAAATTTAATATTTAATATTTATAAATATGCAATTTTATCATCATAATTATATGTAATTATAACCATTTATTAAAAAAAAGTCAATAATTTAATATTAAAAAATATAAAAATAAAATTATTTTTTTTTATTTTTGAAAAATTATGATTAATTATATTTAATAATTATCTTCTTTTATAAAATTTGAATTTTTATATTCAAAAATAGAAGTTTTTAAAATACCAGTGCCAGCAGGTATTAAACCGCCTACGATAACATTTTCTTTTAAACCTTCTAAGCGATCAACTTTACCTCTAATAGCTGCATCAATTAAAATTTTAGTAGCAGTTTGAAAAGATGCCGCAGATAAAAAAGACTCACTTTTTAAAGAAGAACTTGTAATACCTAATAATATTGGTTTACCGGCAGCTAAAGATTTATTTTGTTTTAACATTTCTAGATTAATTTTTTTAAATTCTTGAATATTAATTTCTGAACCCGGTAATAAATCAGTATCTCCTTCATAAATTATTAATAAATGAGTTAACATTTTATGAATTATAATTTCAATATGTTTATCACTAATAGATACGTTTTGAGCTCGATAAACACTTTGTACTTCTTCTAAAATATATTTTTGAGTTTCTACAATATTTGTTGCTCTTAATAATTCCTTTAAATCAATAGAACCAGAAGTCAATTTTTGACCAGATTTTATCTTCATACCTTTATGAACTAAAATTTCAGAATTAGTATCCACAATATAACGTATTTCTTGTTCTTTATCATCAGATAAAATTACAATTTCAGGATTTAAAGTTCTTATTTTTTCAATATTTTTAACTTTACCTTTCAATTCACTAATAATAGCTTTGCCTTTAGGTTTCCTTACTTCAAATAATTCTTGAATTCTTGGTAAACCTTGAGTAATATCAGAAACCGAAGCAACACCGCCGGTATGAAAAGTTCTCATAGTTAATTGTGTTCCTGGTTCACCAATAGATTGAGCAGCAATAACGCCTACTGCTTCACCTATTTCTACTAGTTTATTAGTTGATAAATTTATACCATAATCTTTAATACAAACTCCGCGTGAACAATTACAATTTAAAATACTTCTGATTTCTATTTTGTTAATTTCTAATTCAATAATTTTATTACAAATTTCTTCATTTACCAATTGATTTCTATAAAAAATATTTTTTTTACTTTGTGGATGTAAAACATCTTTACTCAAAAAACGACCTAATATACGATCACGTAAAGATATAATCTCTTTACCATCATTTTTAATAGCTTCAACATTAAAACCTAATTCACTTCCACAATCATCTTGAATTATAATAATATCTTGAGCAACATCAACCAAACGACGAGTTAAATATCCAGATTCAGCCGTTTTTAAAGCAGTATCAGTTGAACCTTTACGAGCTCCATGAGTAGAAATAAAAAATTCTGATACAGTTAATCCTTCTATAAAAGAAGTCTTTACTGGAACTTCAATAATTTCTCCTTTAGGATTATTCATTAAACCTCTCATACCCATTAATTGAGTAAAATTAGAAATACTTCCACGCGCTCCACTATCACTCATCATAAAAACATGATTATCTTGTTTTAAATCATCCATTAGTCCTTCTTGAATCTGATCTCGAACCTCTTTCCATTCTTTAATAACTAAATTTTTACGTTCATAACTAGTTAAAAGACCATTTTCATACCATTCTTCAATTTTAATAATATTTTTTTCTTTTTTTTCTAATAATTCTTTCTTTTTTGAATAAATATTTATATCTTCGAAAGAAATAGTAATACCCGCTATTGTAGAATATTTAAAACCTAAAGATTTAATATCATCTAACATCCTAGAAGTCTCAATAATTGGCATATTTTTAAAAAATATATTAATTACCATAGATAAAAATTTCTTTTTAAAAGGACTTGGAATTGGAATATCATTTAAAACTTTTTTAGGTTCAATACCTTTATTAATAAAATAACAATCAGGCGTTTGAATTTCTAAATTATACTTAGTAGGTTCATTAATATAAGGAAAATTTGAGGGTAAAATATTATTAAAAATCATTTTTCCTAAAGTAGTAACTAAATATTTTTCTTTTTGTTCGTCTGTAAAATTAGATTTAATACCACTTGGTTTAATAACTATTCTTGTATGTAAAGAAATTTCTTTTTTTTCGAAAGCTATTTCAGCTTCTTGTAAATCATTAAAAAATTTACCTTCATTACGATGCTTATATTGATGTTCTTTGTTTTTTTGTTCAACATTAAAAACACCATCTAAAATACGACTTTTTTTTTCTTCAATAGTTAAATAATAATTACCTAAAACCATATCTTGTGATGGAGTTACAACAGGATTACCGTTTTTAGGATCTAAAATATTATTTGACATTAACATTAATAAACGAGCTTCTGCTTGTGATTCTAAAGAAAGAGGTAAATATACTGCCATTTGATCACCATCAAAATCAGCATTAAATGCTGGTGTTACTAAAGGATGTAGACGAATTGCTTTACCATCTATTAGTTTTGGTTCAAAAGCTTGTATACCTAAACGATGTAAAGTTGGAGCTCTATTTAACAATACTGGATGTTCTTTTACTACCTCTTCTAAAGCTTTCCATACTTTTTCGTCCATTCTATCATAAACATGAACAATATTAGTTTTATCAATACCTTGTTCTTGTAATTTTCTCAAAACAAAAGGTTTAAATAAAATTACCGCCATTTGTCTTGGAATACCGCATTGATGCATCTTTAAACGAGGATCAACTATAATTACTGAACGCCCAGAATAATCAACTCTTTTACCTAAAAGATTTTGACGAAAACGACCAGTTTTACCTCTTAATGTTTCTGATAAAGGTTTTAAAGTTTTATTTCTATTAATATTAGAATAATTTTTTTTATTAGATTTAGTATTATCAAACAAAGCATCAACTGCTTCTTGTAACATCCTTTTCTCATTTTTAATAATTAATTCAGGTGCTTTTTGTTGCAATTGTTTTTTTAAACGACTATTACGATTTAAAATTCTTCTATATAAATCGTTAGAATCAGTAGTAGCAAAACGACCACCATCTAAAGGAACCATTTGTCTTAGACCACAAGGAAGCACAGGAATAACATCCATAACCATCCATTCTGGTTTATTTTCTGATTTATTAAAATCTTCAAAAATCTTTAACCTTTTAATAATAGCGTTTCTTTTAGGTTTAGGAACTATTTTAAGATTTTTACGTAAAATTTTTATATTTTTTTCTAAATCTAAAGATTGCAACATTGTTTTAATTGCTTTTGCTCCAGTTAAAGCTATAAAACTATTACTAAAATATTCAGAATAATTATTATATTCCATTTCAGAAATAATTTGTTTTTTATTTAATGAAGATTTTCCAGGTTCAATTACAATATAAGACATATAATAAACTATTTCTTCAATTTCTTTAGCTTTAATACCTAATAAAATAGATAAACGACTAGGTGAATTATTAAAATACCAAGTATGTACTACAGGAGTAGCTAGTTCAATATGAGCCATTCTCTCTCTTCTAACTTTTGATTCAGTAAATTCTACATTACATCTTGAACAAATTTGTCCTTTATTAACAATTTGTTTTTTAGCACAAATACATTGAAAATCTTTTACTGGACCAAAAATTTTTTGACAAAAAAGACCACCAGTTTCTGGTTTTGAAGTACGATAATTAATAGTCTCATAATTAACAATTTCACCATAAGACCATTGTCTAATTTCATCACTCGAAGACAAACGAATTTTAAAATGTTGATAATTTCTATTAGAATTATGTTTTTTAGAATTAGATAATAAATGAGATTGTGAAGAAAATTTAATAGTATTACATCCATATAAAATAAATAAATTATTTAGATTATGTATGGCATATATATCGTTAGAAAATATTTTATATAAAACATCTTTGGAAATTAACATTAAAGAATTAAAATCTGTAATACCATTATCATAAAGTTTTTCTATAACTAATTGTTCTAAATGTAAATTTTTTAAATCAGAAGGTAAAGAATATTCTTTTAATATTGGTATAATATCAAAAAAATCTTCTTTTAATAATTTTTTTAAATCATTTAAATTAAAAGTATTAAATTCTTCTAAATAATTAATTCCTAAAAGTTTTAATTTATTAATAATTCGGTCAGAAATACTAATGTTTTTTATTTTTGTTTTTTTTAACATAACTATATACTATTATTAGAACCCTTCTTTTGATTTTCAACTAAAGATTTTAATATTTCATTTTCTTTCGTTTTAGAATTGATTAATTCAACATATAAACCTAAAGACTGAAGTTCTTTAGCAAAAACCCTAAAACTTTCTGGAATAGAAGGTTTAGGAAGTGGTAAACCATTTGTAATAGCACTATAAGTTTTTTGACGTCCAATAATATCATCGCTTTTGATAGTTAAAATTTCTTGTAAAGAATGAGCAGCTCCATAAGCATAAAGTGACCAAACTTCCATTTCGCCAAACCTTTGTCCACCATTTTGATTTCTACCTCCCATAGGTTGTTGAGCCATAAGAGTATAAGGTCCTATATTTCTAGAGTGTAATTTATCTTCAACCATATGGGATAATTTAATCATATACATAACTCCAACAGAAATAGAACTATCAAATGGTTCTCCTGTTCGACCATCATATAAAGTCATTTTACCATCTAATGATAATTTTGCTTCTTTAATAATTTTCCTTAAATCATCATTATTAACACCATCAAATACCGGAGTAGCAATTTTAATATTAAGTTTTTTAGCTGCAATTCCTAAATGAATTTCTAAAATTTGGCCAATGTTCATTCTACTTGGAACACCTAAAGGATTTAAAATAATATCTATAGTAGTACCATCTTTCATATAAGGTAAATCTTCTTTAGGTAATATTAAAGAAATTACTCCTTTATTACCATGCCTACCGGCCATTTTGTCGCCTTCTTTAATTTTTCTTTTTTTAGCAATATAAACGCGAACGCTTTCATTTACTTCAGGAGGCAAAATATCATTGTTTTCTTTAGAAAAATATTTAACACTTTGAATAATACCTCCTTCGCCATAAGGAACTCTTAAAGAAGAATCTTTATGTTCTCTAGATTTTTCACCAATAATAACATTAATCAACCTTTCATAAGCTGTTTGTTCTACTATACCTTGTGAAGTAATCTTACCAACCAAAATATCTCCTTCTTTAACTTCTGAACCAGGAATAATAATTCCTCTTTCATCTAAATTTTTGATTGCTTCAGCACTTACATTAGGAACTTCTCTAGTAATTTGTTCTACACCAGCACCTTTTTTTAATTCTCTTGTTTGAATTTCATATTTATCAATATGAACAGAAGTATAAATATCATTTTTTACTAAATCTTCAGATATAATAATAGCATCTTCGTAATTATAACCTTCCCAAGTCATAAAAGCTACTGTAACATTTCTACCCAAAGCTAATTCTTCTTTATAAGTGGCTGGACCGTCGGTAATAATATCGTTTTTATTTACAAAATCACCAGCTAAAACCAAGGGTTTCTGTAAAATTAAAGTATCTTGATTAGATTTAGCAAAATTAATTAATTTATATTCAGTTTGACAACTAAAAACATTTTTTTGATATAAAATTTTAGCTTTTTCATAATTAAATTCTTCTTCAATTTTATAAATCACTTCATCATTAATTTTAATAGTTTTTTTAGGTTGTTCTGTAATTACAATTTTTTTAGCATCAGAATAAGTTACATAACCACTATTTTTAGCCAATATTAAACATCCAGAATCTTTAGCAATTCTATGTTCAATACCGGTACCTACAATAGGTGATTCAGGAATTAAAAGAGGGACTGCTTGTCTTTGCATATTAGCACCCATTAAAGCACGAGAAGCATCATTATGTTCTAAAAATGGAATAGAAGAAGTTGCAACAGAAACAATTTGCTTAGGTGAAACATCAATATAAGTTATCTTATCTATTTCGTGTAAACCTGTTTCACCATTTTTTCTGGCAATAATTTTTTTTTCTTTAAATGTATTATCAGAATTTAAATAAGTAACTGAAGCAATTACTTCTTTCTCTTCTTGATCTGCTGTCAAATAATCAATATGCTCAGAAACCTTAGGTTGTCCTTGTTTATTTTTAATTACCTTTAAATAAGGAGTTTGAATAAAACAATACTTATCTACCCGAGCATAAGTAGATAAAGAAGCAATCAATCCAATAGAAGGTCCTTCTGGAGTTTCAATTGGACATAATTTAGCATAATGAGAATTATTAATATCTCTAATTTCAATTCCTGCTCGATCACGATCAATACCACCTATACCTAAAGCCGAAACCCTTCTTTTTTGAGTTAATTCAGCTAAAGGATTAATTTGATCCATAAAATGAGATAAACGAGAACTATTAAAAAAAGTTTTAATAATAGCCGAAAGCGAAGTAAAATTGACTAAACTATTAACTGTAATATTATTAAATTTATTAATAGACATTTTATCCTTAATATTTTTTTCAGAAATAATTAAACCTAATCGAAATTGATTAGTTAAAAGTTCTCCGATTAAACGTAAACGTCGATTACCTAAATGATCGATATCATCAGTTTTGCCTATATCTTCATAAAGATTTAAATAATAACTAATGCTTGCAATAATATCAGATACAGTAATGTGTGTTTTTTTTATTTCTGATTGTATATTACCAATAACTTTAATAGTGGGTGTAGGATTACCTAATTTATCTAAAACATAAACTTCTAAAACTTCATTAAAAACACCTTTACGTTCTTTATGTTTTTGATATAAATCTATATTAAATAAAAAATATTTTGATACTTTATCATGAATGAATTGTTCATTTTTTCTAATAATATCAATAACTTTTTCAGTTATTAAAACATCTTTTTCAACCAGAATCTCTCCTGTTTTTAAATTAACAATAATGTCTTTAGTATATAATTCAAGATTTTGATCTTTATTATAAATACCATAAGTAAATATTTCTTCATTAATTTCATTTTCTAAATTATTATCAGCATTAACCAATTCAAAAGTAAAATAATTACGTTTACTTTTTAATTGTTCAATTATTTCTTCATTCAAAAAAGTTTTTTTAAATAAAAATATTTCATTAGTTTCTGGATCTATTAAATCTTTCGCTAAATAAGTGTTTTTTACACGTGATAAAACATCTAATTTTTGATTAAATTTATATCTCCCTACAGATAATAAATCATATTTTTTAGAATAAAATAATTTAGAAAAAATAAACTCTCTTGCTACATCAAATGGTACTTTTTCACCTCTATGTAATTTAGAATGTAATTCAATAATAGATTCATTAACATTTAAAATTTGATCTTTTTTTAAAGATAAATCTAAAAATTTATTATATCCAAAAATAGATTCAATTTTTTCTTTAGTATCAAAACCTAAACAACAAATAAATTTATTTAAAGGAATTTTTTTTGAACGATCCAATTTAGCATATAAAAAATCTTTATTACTCTGTTCATATTCGATCCAAGCACCACGAGTTGGAATTAATTGCGCTAAATAACGTACTTTAGAATCAAATTTTTTAGTAAAATAAATACCTGAAGAACGAACAATTTGCGAAATTACTACTCTTTCAGTTCCGTTAATAATAAAAGTTCCAGAAGGAGTTATTAATGGCAATTCTGTGATTAAAATATTACTTTCTTTAATTTCTTTAGTTAAAACATTTTCTAATCTTGCTTTAGCAAATAATTGTGAATAATAAGTAATATCTCTATTTTTGGCCTCTTCAATGTTATATTTAGGTTTTTCTAAATAAAAATCATCAAAATATAATTTTAAATCACCATTATTACTTTCAATCGGAGAAATATCTTTTAATATTTTTTTAATACCTTCTTTTAAAAATAATTCAAAAGATTTAGTTTGAATTTCAATTAAATTAGGTAATTCAATATCGTAATTCATTTTTGAATAATTACGACGTTCAGTTTGTGTGCCGTATTTAATATTACGATATTCCATATACAAAAAACTCCTGTAAATTATTAAATTATTAAATTATTATTAGTCAAAAAAATAATAATAAGATAATTTTTTGAATCATATAAAAAAATAAAAATTTTGTTTTATATTTAATAAAACCTTATAAAAAGGTTAAATAATAAAGATAAAATAAAATTTTAAATATTATAAAATATAATAAATATTAAAAACTAAAAAATTATTGAATTTCTACAATAACTCCGATTAATTCTAATTTATTCTTGATTTCCTCTGCTTTTTCTTTAGAAATTTTTTCTTGAATTTTAGCATCAGGAGTATTTAATAATTTTTGTGCTTCATATAAACCTAAACCAGTAATTTCTTTTAATGTTTTAATAATTGAAATTTTATTACTACCATCACCAAAATCTTTAACTATTACTGAAAATTCTGTCTTTTCTTCAACTTGATTTTTTTTATTATCTTGATTAGAACCAGACACAATTAAAGCATTCGGATCTATTCCAAATTCTTCTTTCAAACCATCAACTAATTCTTTAACTTCCAATAAAGACATTTCATTTAAAGAATCAATAAAATTTTTTTTTGTTAATTTAGCCATTTTTTAATTATTTCTCCTATTTTTTTATTTTTGACAACATACAAAGACAAGCTGATAACTGAATTAATGGTGTCATCATGCTAGAAGCTAACATATTCAATAATATTTCTTTCGAAGGTAAAGAAGCTAAAGAATTAATTTCATCGAATGATACTACTTTATTTTCAATTACTCCAGAAACAATTTTAATCATAGAATTTTTCTTAGAAAATTCATAAATAATTTTAGCAGGACTTATTAAATCTGTTAAACTATAAACTAAAGCTTTACTACCTTTAAAATAAAAAATTAAATCATTATAATTAGCAGATTTAGCAGCTCTTTTCATAATATTATTAGTATATATTTTCATTTCACAATCAAATCTTCTTAATTCAGAACGTAATTCTGTAAAAAAACTAACAGGTAATCCTGCATATTCAAAAATAATAAAAGTTTTAGCTTTTTTTAATTTATCAGTTAATTGTTCTACAACTTGATTTTTTTCTGTAATAATTAATTTCAAATTCTTTCTCCTTATATTTTTTAAAAATTTTTTTCAAATAAAAAATATTATATTTCAGCAAAGAAAAATAATAAAAAAAACTTAAAATAATATTACTACATAAAAATAGAATATTAAGTTCATTAAATAATAATAATATTTTTTTCGACATATTATTATTTTTAATAAATTTTATTTATTAAAAAAAGGTTGGATTAATTTTAACACCAGGTGACATAGTGCTTGAAATACTAATATTTTTAATATGTAAATTTTTTATATTTTGTTTAGAAAACATTAAATTTTCATATAAAATTTTAAAATTTTCTAAAATTTGCTGTTTAGAAAAAGAAACTTTACCAATCATTAAATTAATATTACCAGTTTTATCTGTACGATATTCAACTTTACCATTTTTAATATCTTTAACAGCTTTAAAAACATCATTAGTTACAGTTTCTGTTTTTGGATTAGGCATTAATCCTTTAGGACCTAAAATACGACCTAATTTTGATAATTGTGGCATCATTTCTGGAGTAGATACTAAAACATCAAAATCAAACCAATTTTTAGAAATTTTATTAATTAATTCTTGTTCTCCAACATGATCTGCTCCTGCTTTTTTGGCTGCATCTTGAGTTTCATTACTTTTAGCAATAACAGCTACTTTCAAAACTTTACCAATTCCATGTGGTAAAACTACAACTCCCCTAATATTTTGATCAGATTTGTTAGGATTTATATTTAATCTAAAAGAACAATCAACCGAAGCATCAAATTTAACTGTACTGATTTGTTTAATTAATTCGATAGCTTCTTGAAGAGAATATAATTTATTTTTATCAATCATTGTTTTAACAGACAAATATTTTTTTCCTCTTTTTTTCATTTATATAATTCCTTTCTTAAAATAAACAAACCAAATAATATTATTTATTTATCTTAATTATTTTTCAACTATAATTCCCATATTACGTGCAGTACCTTCAATAATTTTACAAGCACTTTCTAAAGAATAAGCATTTAAATCTGGCATCTTCAAAGTTGCTATTTCTTTAATTTTATCAAATTTAATAGTTGCTACTTTATTTTTGTTTGAATTAGCAGAACCTAATTTAATATTAGCAGCTTTTTTTAAAAGACTACTAGCAGGAGGTGTTTTTATAATAAAAGTGAAACTCCTATCATTATAAACAGAAATAACTGTAGTAACCAAATAATCATCCGCTTTATCTTTTGTTGCTGCATTAAATTGTGAGCAAAAAGAAGGAATATTAACTTGAGCTTGACCCAAAGCAGGACCTACAGGTGGAGCTGGATTAGCTTTTTTAGCTAGAATTCGTAATTTTATTTTTTTAACAACTTGTTTAGCCATAATATAATATCATCCTTTTTTTTATTAATAAAAATTTTTATTATTTTATTTTTAATCAAAAATATTAATTAAAATTTAATCAATTTCTTTAAACTGAGAACAATAAATTTCTATTGGTGTTGATCTTCCGAATAAATCAATTTCAACAGTAACTTTCTCTTGCTGATTATCAACATGTAAAACCTTACATATTTGACCAGAAAAAGAACCAGAAATTATTTTTATATTTTTACCATTTAAATAATTAAGATCATTTTTAGAAATCATACCTATTTTCATTAAAATTGGTTTTATTTCTCTTTCACTTAAAGGAACAGGTTTTGAATGATTTTTTAAAGAACCTAAAAAACCATTAACTCTAGGAATATTTTTAACTAAATAAAAAGAACGTTGAGTCATAATCATTTTAATAAAAATATAACCAGAATAAATCTGTCTTTCTTTTTTCTTTTTTTTACCATCATTTTTAACTTCGGTATAAATTTCTTTAGGAGATACAACTTCAATAATTAAATCTAACATATTCATACTATCGGCTACTTGTAATAAATTATTTTTGACAGAATTTTCACAACCAGAATAAGTTTGTAGAATATACCATTGAGCTTCTTTTTTAATATTTTTATCTTTTTCTTTTTCTAATATTTTTTTAAAATTGAACATTATTTATTGACTACACCTTATATAAATATTTAGATAAAATACATTGAATAAGTTTATCAAATAAATAAACCATAGAAATTAATATCAAAGTAAATAGAATTACATAAACAACATTAAAAAAAATATCTTTAAGAGAAGGCCAACTAATGTACTTTATTTTTAATAAAGAACTTTTTAAAAAAGGATAAACTCCTAATAAAAAAATAAAAAAAGAAAACCCAAATAAAAAATAAGCTAATAATTTATTTTTTTCATAAATTTGTTGATCTAATAGTACACCAATAAAAATAAAAGAAAAATAAAATAATAAAATATTTTTCCAATCATATTTATTTGCAATAACTTGTAATAATTGATTTTTTTGTGTTTCTTCGTTTTTTTTATATATCATATAAAAATAATATTCCTTTTTCTCTTAAATTTTAATTATCACTGACTTTCTTTATGTAAAGTGTGTCGATTGCAATTAGAACAATATTTTTTCAGAATTAAACGTTTTGAAGAATAAATACTATTTGTTTTTCTATTATAATTGCGATTCAAACAAATACTACAAATTAAAATATTTTTTTTTATCATAAAACCTCTTAAATAAAACAAACTAAAATTTAAATCATTAATATAATTTTTAAATTTAAAATATTTCTTAGTAAATTTTACCATAATTTTTAAAATATTATAGGTTTTTATAATATCTTTTTTAAAAAAAAAATTTAAAATATAAGATAATTACTAATTTTATTTTTTGAAAAAATCTTCATTAAACAACAATTCGTTTATTTTACTTTCGCTTAAGTTTGTTATTGAATATAAATCTACTATTTTTGCTTGTAATCTATTTCTAATATAATCAATTTTGTCTTTTGATCTTTTTGTTGTGTTGAATAAATTAATGTGATTATAAAAATCCACTATGTTTTGAAAATAACAAAATTTAATAATTTCTTCAACTGAAGAACGAATAAAATTAAATTCATAATTTTTATTATATAAAACAATATTCTTAAGACCTTTAAAACCATATAAATTTAATTTTTCTTCAAATTCTTTTATAACAACATTTATATCATCATCTATTTTCTCTAAATCTTTTGTTACTTGTAAATCATTATTTTCATTATTAATTTTTTGAATACTTTTTTTTAATTTTTTTATTTCTTCTGTACTTATTGACATTCCTAAATCAGTAACCATAGAATAAGCTATTTGATAAGCTTTTTGAAAATCACTTGAAGATCCTGAAGTAACTTCTGAATAATTATTAAATATTTCTTCAAAAATGTTACCACCTAAAGCAATTTTAATTTCTTGTAAAAAATCTATTTTATTTTTTAAAATATTTTCTTTTTGAGGAACATTAATAGTATATCCTTGAATAGGTCCTCTTTTTTCTAATGAAATTCTTTGAACTCTATGTTCGTTAATTAAAGCAAAAAAAGCATGACCTAATTCATGAATAATTACTATTCTTTTGTCTTCGTTATTATTTTCTAATAATGTAGAATTTTTAGGACCAAAAATAACTGTATCAATTGATTCATAAATTTTTTCTATTATTACATCAAATGTTAAATTATTTCTTACTTCTTCTGTTTCATTTAATAATAAGTCTTTGAAATTTAGAAATAATGATTTTATTTTAGCAGGAGTAAATTTTAATTTAGACATTAACGAAGACAAATCTTCTATTTTTTTTGTATAATCTTTTTTATCTTCTTTTTCAAAATTATTAAATTTTGTTTTAAAAAAATCATCTTTTTTAATAAAATATTCAATAATTTTTTTAATCATTATTTTGTCAGGAAAATCTACTTTAATCTTTTTACCTAAACGTCCTGAACGTATTAAAGCCTCATCTAATAATCTCTCTCTATTAGTAGATGCAATAAATACTGCTTTAGGTTCATTTTGATTATTATTATCATTAAAACCATCCAATTGAACTAATAATTCATTTAAAACAGAATCATTTTTACTAGTATCATCTAAAACTCTATCTCTACCAAGAGCATCAATTTCATCAATAAAAATAAAGTAAGCTTTTTGACCATTTTTTTGTGATTTTTGTTTAGCTATTTCAAAAACACTTCTAATTCTAGCAGCGCCAACTCCTACATATTTTTCTTGAAAAGAAGAAGCTGAAAAATAATAAAAATCTGCTTTACTTTTTTGTTTAACTGAACCAGCTAAAGCCTTAGCTAAAAATGTTTTACCAGTACCTGGAGGACCATATAATAAAATTCCTCTTTCAATAGTTGATTCATCTCGTTTTCCTTCAGCAAATTCAACTAATTTGTTCATTTCTATTTTTATATCTTCATAACCTTGAATATCTTCTAAAGTATTTGTTTCATTTTTAATTAAATGTTTTTCAACCCAAGATACTTCATTTTCATTAATTATCGATAATGAATTATTATTAAATTGAAATAAAAATATAATTATAGCAATAATAATCAACAAATTTACTGTAAATGATAAAATTTTACTAATAATATAAAAATAGAAATAAATTTTTTTATTTCTTTCTTCTTTTTGTAAATTCATATATAATTTTATCCAAACTATTATTATTTTTGAAATAAAATATATAAATATTCAAAGTACCAAATAATATGCATAAGCCATGTTCTGTTCTTGTTTTTTTAAACAAGTGCGATCATTTATCTCTATTTTTTTAAAAAAATAGTATAAGAATTAACTTTATTTTTCAAAAGGAATCATTAATTCTCATATGCCCCTACCATAATTTTGGGTTGTTAGCTTGAGGGGTTTACCGCGTTTCACATAATTATTTATAATTATCTCGTCTCTGTGGCACTTTATTTTTTCTTTTCGTAAACTATTATTTTTTATTTATAGCCCTTAGAATTGAAAAAGCCGTTACCCAATAAATTTAAAGGTACTCTAAGTTATTTTTTCCTTAGACACAAACACTACATGCTTTCCTTTAAACATGTGCTAACATGGACTTTCCTAAAATTAAAATCATTTTTTTAAATTAATTTTAATCCTCGATCGCCTTCTATTAATTTGGTAACTAATTTAATTTTAACAAATTTTTAAACATTTATATATTTTTTATTTAAACATCTTTTTTAGATAAATCTATTTGACCGCGTTCATTAATTTTAATACATTTCGCTAAAATAATTTGACCTATTTTTAAAACATCTTCAACTTTATCAACTCTATAATTTTCTAATTTACTAATATGAATAAAACCTTCAACACCAGGAAAAATTTCTGCTATAACTCCGAATGTTTTACCGATTTTATCTTTAACAAAACGTATAATTTTAACTTCATATACGGTTTCTACTTTAATTTTTTTTAAAAAATTTCGAATATAAATAATTGTTAAATCAACAATTTTCATATTTTGATGCATAATATAAATTTTTCCATCTTGCATAATATCAATTTTAACATTATCATGTTTTTCAATAATCTGATTAATTATTTTACCACCACTACCAATAATATCACGTATTTTTTCTGGATTAATTGAAATCATTTTAACTTTAGGTGCATATTTAGAAACTTTATTTCTAGATTTATTAATTACTTTTTCCATTTCATTTAAAATTTTTATTCTATCTTTTTTTGCTTGTTTTAAAACTTTTTCAAAAATTTCTAATGTAATTCCTTTAATTTTAATATCTAATTGTAAAGCAGTAATACCAACTTTAGTACCAGCAATTTTAAAATCTATATCACCTTGATAATCTTCTAAACCTTCAATATCACTTAAAATAGTGTAATTATTTATTTTATCAATATCATCAACAATTAAACCCATAGCAACTCCAGCTACTAAAGATTTTAAAGGTACTCCGGCAGCCATTAAAGCCATAGAAGAAGCGCAAATACTAGCTTGAGAAGATGAACCGTTTGAATCTAAAATTTCTGAAACTACACGAATAGAATAAGGAAAATCATTTTCAGATGGTAAAACACATTCTAAGGCTTTTTCTGCTAACATACCATGTCCTATTTCTCTTCTACTAGGAGATAAATATCTACCCACCGAACCAACAGCAAAAGCAGGAAAATTATAATGAAGCATAAAACGTTTATCAACTTCATCTGATAAATCATCAATAATTTTACTTTCTCTTAAAGTCCCTAAAGTAACAATAGATAAACTTTGAGTACCACCACGAGTAAATAAAGCTGAACCGTGAGTTCTAGGTAAAATATCAATACGAGATGTAATTGATCTAATTTCTGAAGAATTTCTTCCATCAGGTCTAATATTTTCTTTTAAAATTGTTTCTCTGATTATAGTTCTAACTAAAAAATCAAATATAATCTCAACTTCATTTAAATATAATTTTTGATTTTCTAAATCTAATAAATTTAAATTATCTTGTTTATTATTTAGAAATTTTTCTTTATAATTTGCTAATAAATCTTCTTTTAATTTTTTTAAAATATCAGATTTTTTTACATCATTAGCATTAAATTTATTTTTTAAAATCATTTCTATTTTAGAAAAATATTGATCTTTAATTTCTGTTTTTAATAAAGTATTAACATTATTTAATGGTAATTTAATTTTAGTTTTACCTATTTTATTAGCAATCTCTGTTTGAAACAAACAAAGTTTTTTAATAATTTCATGACCAAATTTAATAGATTCTAAAAAATCATTTTCGCTAATTTCTTTAGAACTCATTTCGACCATATTTAAACTATTTTTAGTTCCTGATAAAATTAAAAAAAATGAAGAATTTTCTCTTTGAGATGTTGTAGGATTAATAATTAAATTATCATCAATCTTACCAACGCAAACACTAGAAACTGGTTCAAAAAAAGGAATATCAGAAATTAATAAAGCCAAAGAACTACCAAATAAAGCAATATTTTCATTATTACCATCTGGATCACTACTTAAAACCATATTTATTAATTGAACTTCATTTTTAAAATCTTTAGAAAATAAAGGTCTTAATGTACGATCAATTAAGCGAGAACAAAGAATTTCTTGATCAGAAGGTTTACCTTCTCTTCTTAAAAAACCTCCAGGTATTTTTCCAGCAGCGTATAATTTTTCTTGATAATTAACAGTCAAAGGTAAAAAATTTAAATATTTTTTTCTTTCTCCGTAAACAGAAACACTTAAAATAACAGTATCTTTATAAAATAACATTACAGATCCATTAGCTTGTCTTGATATTTCACCAATTTCAATTCTTAAAACATTATTTTCAAAAATAATTTCAAAAACTTCTTTATTATTATTTTCAGTATTTAAATCCATATTAAAATCCTTTCTTAATAATAATTAAATTTTATGCAAAATATTTGGAATTATTTTCGAAAATAAAAAAAAATCTAAAAATCTTATAAAATTTGAAAAATATAAAAATATGGCGCCTATGCTAGGACTCGAACCTAGGACCCTCTGATTAACAGTCAGATGCTCTACCAACTGA
>NZ_JAZHCY020000007.1:0-18113 GCF_036924415.2 Candidatus Phytoplasma prunorum | reverse complement strand
GATATTATTAATAATAATAGTTATATACAAAATTCAAAAATTAATGCTTGTCAGGAATCTATTAATCAATACACATTATTTTATAAATATATTACAGGATATATTGAAGATGCATGGTACTTTACTAAATACCAAAATGAAAATATAAAATATTTTCGAGAATTTAATTTGTCTAATAAAAATTTATTATCGTTGGGTGTTTCGATAGATTATTCAAATATTAAATTCAATACCTATTGTGATACCACCCCTCCTCCAATGAAACCTAGTATTGTTTTCCAAATGGAAAAATTATATATTGTGAACCAGAAAAATTAGACCAGTAGAAAACACAAAATAAAATTAAATTAAACTAAATTGTTTATTAAAAAAATAAACAGTTTAGTTTTTTTTTATCTAAATGACAAACATATATTGATTTTTATGACATAGAATCAATCCAGAAATTAGTTGGCAATCCCACACCTCATAGTGGTTTAGTTTACTCTTAATTTATCGATTGATTGTATGTTAATAAAAATTGACCTTAAAAAGGAGGTAACTATATACTAAAATAAGCAAAAAAAAATTTAATATTTTTAAAACTAATCGTAATTAATTGATTGTTGTCTAATCAGTTAAGGTGTCCAAATATGATTATCTATGAATAGATTTAGCTAAATTCGCCAAAGTATTAACATATATATTTATTAAATTTAATTTAAACTTCATATTTGATATTAAAAATTATAATATCATTTTATAAAAAATTTTTTTTATAAACCCAAATAAAGGAGAAACCAATGCATCCAAATAAATATATTTATAAATTAAAAGAAATTTTAACCGTTTTAAAAACTATTCCGCAATTTAAAGTAGTGTGTTCTAATAAAGTTAAAACCAATTATAATACGGAATTAAAATATTTATTTTTAAATTATTTAGATTTAACCAAACTTGCAGAAATATTAATGAATGAATCAAAACCACCGTTTAAAATCGAAATTAAAACGGATTTAGACAAAGCCTATGTTTTTAATGAGAAAAACAAAAAATTAATTGTTCAAACGTTGGAATATTCAAATTCAGTTCCAGGTTGGTATGGCATTTGTTAGTTAAAAAAAGAAATTAAATAAAAAAAGGTATTAAAAATGAAAAATATTTTTAAATTAAAAACAATCAAACATCATTTAAAACAAAATAGTTGGGAATGGTTTCGACATCGGAAAAATTATGTTAACGCTTCGGAAATTGGAACAATTATGAATTTAAACCCATACGAAACGACTGCTGATTTAATTAAAAAGAAAATTTTTGGAAGTGATTTTGTCGTTACTGAGGCTATCAAACACGGTAAAATAATGGAACCCAAAGCCAATTTATATTTTTGTGTTCATCATAAGCGTAATTATCAACCTTCAAATTTCACGCGTGGCATTTTATCCGCCTCGCTGGATGGTTACCATGAGGAATCCAATAGTTTATTAGAAATTAAATGTCCCCTTAATCCAAAAGGAACAAGTTGGAAAGATTTTTTTGCAACGCAAACAATTCCTCCTTATTACTGGGCTCAAGTTCAAGCACAAATATTTTGTAGTCAAGTCACTCAAGCTTATTTTTATGTTTTTATTAATCAGCAAGAAAATTATACAACACATATTACTTTAGACCCGAAATTTTGTAAAAAGATGTATCAAGAGGCTTGTAATTTTCAAACTGAATTATTAAAATTCCAAAATCAATATCAACAAAAAGAGGTATAAAAATGGCAGTTAATTTAACAAACCCTAAGGATATTATTAATAAAAAATTAAAAAAAATCATGACTGAAAATCAAAATCAACAAAATTTTAAAAAAATTATGTTAAAAACTATTTTAAAAAATTCACAAACGAAAGCCTTTTATGAGCAAGGATTAATCCAGACGGAAGCAGATTATAATCAAATTTATACTTTCTTAACACAATTAAAACATCAAAGTTTCCCTGACAAAAGTTATTATGATTTAGTTTATGATAATCATTACGGTTTTCAAATTAAAAAAGTTATTCCCACAGTCACTAAACAATTACGATTTCGCGAATTGATTAAAAAAAATCATCAAATTTTTGAAACGAATTTATTTTTTAACGATGTTGATTTAACCACTTTTAATGATGGTGGTTGTGCAATAAAAAAACAAGCCCAACAATTTCTACAAACCAGTCTGAACGCTTATAGACAAAAAACAATCCATGATAATCCCAATGTTTTTATTAGCGGGGGTTTTAAAACTTCTAAAAGTTTTTTATTTAAAGCCTTGGCAAACACATTAATTAAAAATCAAATTAATTTTTTATACTTGTTTATGCCTGATTTAGTAAGGCAATTTTCGAATAATTATGCTGATTACCAAGTTTTAAAAGAAAAATTTACCATTTTAAAAAATGTCCCATATTTAATTTTAGATGATTTTGGTTTTGCTGAAATTAATCAGAAATTTCGAAATTACTATTTTTATCCTTTATTAAAAACGCGGTTAGAAATGCAATACCCAACTGGCGTAAGTACAAATTATGATGTCTTGAATATTGATAAAGTTTTAGAAATTACCACTGATACTCGTTCATCCTTAATTGCGAATAAAATTGCTTTTATTTTTCGTCAATATCAAATTTTCGATTTTGGTTTAAATTTTTATCATGAATAAACAAAAAATCAAACAAATACCTTTTTATTTTGAAATCGAACAAGCAATTTTAGGGATTATTTTTTTAAAACCTGAATGCATCACGATGGTGAATAATTACTTAAAAGTAAATGATTTCTTTGATAGTCAACATCAAAATATTTTTCAAGTAATGCAAGAATTAAGTGCTAATAAGCAAAAGATTGATTATTATACCGTCGAGACTTTATTAAAAACTAAAAACCAATGGTTTGTGAATGCTAACGATTATTTAATAAATTTGGGAGATTTAATTATTGATATTAACAATTTAGAAACTTATTTAACTTTAGTGAAATCCGCTGCAGTTAAACGGCAAACAATTAAAGTTCTACAAGATTTATTAACCAAAAGTTTTCAGAATGATGTAGAAACTGCCGATTTGTTAAATTTAATCAATAGGGAATTAATCAAATTAAATGATTTTCAAACCACAGAAGGTTTTTTACCTCAAACAGCTATTTCCGCTGAATTTATGGCCGATTTGATAACGCGCCAAAATAATCAAACTAACATGTTAGGATTTTGTAGTGGATTTAATTCGTTAGATAATATTACTTTAGGATTTAAACCTGGAGAATTAATTATTTTAGCGGCACGCCCAGGAATGGGTAAAAGTGCTTTTATGAATAAAATAATGACGAATATGGCACAAATTCATCAAACTCATAAACCACATATTGCCTTAATTAATTTAGAAATGTCCAACAAACAAACTGTGCTCCGCATGATAAGTAATTTAACCAAAATTAATCATCATAAAATTCAATTAGCTCAAATATTAAATCCACAAGAAAATGCGATGATTAAAAGAACTTTAAATAATCAATTAAATAATTTTAATTTTTTATATGATGACAATTCTAATTCCGATATTCAACAAATTCAGACCACTTGTTATCAATTAAAAAATCAAAATAAATTAGATGTTTTAATTATTGATTATTTACAGTTAATTCATAAAAAAAATCCGTTTAATCGCGAAAACGAAATTGCAACCATTACACGCATGTTAAAAGCTTTGGCCTTAGATTTAAAAATTCCCGTGTTGGCTCTATCGCAACTTTCCCGTGAAGTCGAAAAAAGAGAAAATAAACGACCAATTTTAGCCGATTTAAGAGATTCAGGTGCAATTGAACAAGACGCAGATGTGGTCATATTTTTATACCGTGAGGATTATTATGATAAAAAAACCCCGAAAAAAACTTTTTTGGGAGAAATGGAATTAATTATTGCTAAAAACCGCCACGGAATGACGGGAATTAAAAAAATTGATTTTGATTTTACTACTTTTTCTTTTAGTGAAAAAATAGATGAATGTTAAAATTATTGGTCAATTTAAGATTAATAAAAAATAATTATAACAAAATTAATCAAAAGGAGAACATTAAAAAATGGCCAAAATATCTTTAACATATCAAGAAAAATTATTATTTACTTTGCAACAAATTCAAAATGAATTTAAAAAATATCAAGAATTGTTATTAAAAAATCCACAAGGTGTTTACAACGATTTTTACCATGATTTAACATTAGAATGTTGGGCGGATTTTCATAATTTTTTACAAGAAATTATCGCAATTATGGAAATTAAGACGACAGGCTGGTTGGAATTCGTAATTGATTTAAAACCTGATATTTGCTTAACAATGATCAAAGCCGTTTTAAAGTCATTCACCGCCCAATATCCGCAATTGAAATTGAATTGTCATGCTTTTCAAAATGATTTCTTAATTCCCATCACCGTCAACAGTAAACAAACTTACCCATATTATTTTACGGTTGATTTTCCTCAAAAATTTAAATACCAAATTCTGCCAATTTTATGCGAATTATATAAAGCTCTTGGTAATAAAGGGTTATTAGTAAATCCGTTAACAATGAATTATGAAATTTTAAAAAGTTTAATTAATTCCATTATATGATTAAAAGAAGTAAACCAATTATTAAAATTAAAATTCCCCGCGAGCGAATCCCTAAACAACGCCATTTTTTACCACCAGCGACATTTAGTTCGAAAGTTAAAATAAGTATTCCCGTAATGAACATAAAAAAGAAACTCGCAAAATTTATAAAGCTTTTGAAGAATTTAATTTTTAAAAAAATTATAGGAGTTTAAAAAAAATTTACAATGATTAAAAAATTATGCAATGTCAAAACTATCCTATGGTGGAATAACAAAAATTATGATATACCAACGAATTAAAAGTTAAAGGGTGTTAATTTTCGAGCAACTGCCTTAAAAGTAATCACAATTATCAATTAAGAATTAAAAACATTCTAGGTCAAAAAAAGAAAGTGAGTAAAAAAACATGAATAAAAAAAACTTGAATAAAAAAAATATCAAGAAAAAAAAATTTAAAAAATCCATTGTGAATAAGGAAATTGTCCGTGCCAATAAATCCTTATTAATTGCTGAAATTGCCAAACAAGCAAAAAGTACGTATGCCGAAATACAAGAATTTTATAACTGTTTAGAAGTGACTTTACATGATTTATTAAAAAAATATCATGAAATTCATTTAGGAATTAATATTGGCAGTTTATATTTAGCTGAAAGAGCAGCACAACCTGCTCGTAAAGGAATTAATTTACAAGCCTGGAAAGCAGGTAAAAAAGTTGTGACGATTATTAAAGCTCAACCTCGTCGAACAGTGGTTCGTTTTAAACCAGCAAACTTTTTAAAAGCAGAAATTAAAAATATTACTGATTAACGGTTTTTAACCAGTTACATTGAAAGGAGGAATTGACACATGGCATTAAAAACACAATTAAAACATTTAAAATCGGTCCCATCCAAACTTAAAAATTCTCTAAAGGCCATGAAATTAACTAAAGTGACTAATAAACATAAAAAGTTAGTGATGAAAAAAAATATTAAAATTACCTCAGTCGTTATTTTACCCGAAATTAAAAAATTAATGCGAGAAATAAATAATAAAACCATTACTTTTGTTGAAATGAAAAAAATAATGTTGGAAGTACATACTAAATTACAGAAATTAGATAATTAAAATGTGGGGGGTGACATTTATTTTTTCTGTTTTTAATTATATTTGGTTATATTTGAAAGTTTTTACGCATGAAAATATTTTAGAAAGACGGTGTAATATTATCCAAATAGTTATTTTCACTACGGTTATTCTATTTGCTTTACGTCCTATTTTTATTTTTTTAACTAGTACTTTAATGGAAATCAGAGATATGTTGTTAAGTTTATTTTTTAAAAAAAACATTATCAAAATTTAGCATTTCACAAAACTCAAATTGAAACCCAAAACAACTTATTAAAAAATAAAATTAATTATAATAATACAAAAATAAAAACACTTCAGACTAAAATTGACCGTTTAGAAACTAAATTAAAATCCCCTAGTCGCACGGCCACAGAACTAAATGCCGAATATTAAAGAAAGGAGATTAACAACAACATGTCAGAAGGCGTCGGCGTGACAATTGGTTTTTTATTGGGAAATTTTTTTAATATTTAGGTTTTAATTTTAATGAAAAAAAAATTATTTTCAATCGATAAAATGAAAACTCAATAATTAAAAAAATCCCATCTGGAATTTCAAAACCAAATGAAAATCATTGAAAAACTGCAAAAAAAATTGATGGATAAAGAACAGACCTAAAATCAAACTTTGAATGATTTAAATCTAACTATTAAAAAAATTATTGTTGAAAAACCAACTAATTCAAAAAGGATCCAGTCCACAGAGTCTAGTGATATGTAGCCTCATAATCAACTTCCAGCCAATAATAATAATATAAATAACATTAATAATAGTTTAATTAATGCTTCCTAAGATATATTTTAAGAAAAATTAATGATAGGACAATAATAGAAAATAAATAAGTTTGATATCCCTTATTAGGAGATAAAAAAACAGAAAGGATTAATCATGACGAAACCAAAAAAAACATTAATAGAAATTTCAAACAAGTTATTAAATGAAAGAATATTGGTTGTTTGCTCAATATGTTTAGGAATTATTCTCGTTTATTTAATAATTATTTTTTTATATCCCGATTACAATTATTTTAAAAATATTCCAAATAATAATAAAAAAATACTGACAAAGGTTACCAAAGTTGATCAAGATAAGGTAATTAATTCGGTTAATTTTAATAATCAGACCAAAATTAACAAAATTAATTATATCGAAGAATTTAATAATGATACCGAGATAAGAATTAAACAAATTATATTTAATAATAGTAAAATCATTAATTTCATCAGTTAATATGATAAAAACACTGGTAAATTAATTAAAAAAATTATTTATACCCCTGATGGTAAAAGCATTTTAGAAATTGAAGAATTTGATAAAGAAACAGGTAAAAAAATTGTCACCAATAAAATCGATTTACAAGCCTAAATTAATCGTTTAAAGGAAAGTTTAACGCAAATCGAACAAGAAAAGATTACGCAAATAACTAATTTAGAACAAGAAAAAACAACCCAAATAACTAAATTAAAAGCAGAAAAAACTAATTTACAAACCCAAATTAATCGTTTAAAGGAAAGTTTAATCGAAAAAGAAAAAATAATAACTAAATTAGAAGCGGAAAAAACTAATTTATACGCTAACTTTCAAACCAAACAAATTACTTATGCGCTTGATGGTAAAACAATTAATTTTATTACCGAATATGACTCAGATACTAAAAAATTAATTAAATTAACAATTTATCATCCTAACAGTGAACTTGTAGCAATTATATATGATTACAATATTAACACTGGTAAAGTCTTTAAAGAAACACACTATACAGCAATGAATGATTCGTTGATTGGTATTGTGGATTTCGATCCCATTACTGGTAAAAGATTAAAAATAACTGAATATAGAGAAGACGGTATTACTATTGATGATATCAGTGAATATGACAAAGATAATGAAAAATTATTTAAAATAACTCAATATCTAAACGACGGCATCACAATTTCTCATATTAAAGAATTCGATCAAGATACTGGAAATGTTTTTAAACAAATTAATTATCAAGCAGATGGAATCAAAATTGATTATATCAACGAATACGATAAATACGATGACATGACTCATTTTCGTGATTATTTCATTAAACAAACTAGTTATCAAGCAGACGGTATTACTATTACCGAAATCAAGGAATATGATCTAGATACTAAAAAAATAATTAAAAAAACAAACTATCAAGCTGATGGTACTACTAAAATCAATGAATACGACCCTCAAACTGGTGCCTTAATATAATAAGCGTAAACCATTAGACATCTTTTTACCCCCATTAAACCAAATTAATGATTAACAGGAGCAAAAATGTTACCAAAAATTCAAAGAAGCTTTTATAAATTTAAAAATAAAAAAAATCGAATTGTTTATGAATATAATTTAATTAAAATTTTAGAATTTAACAAAGATACGAAAAATTTGGTTAAAAAAACTGTTTATTATAATAATACTCCAGCCATTAATTATATCGAAGAATACGATCCAAATACCAAAATTTTAATTAAAAAAACTGTTTATCATTATGATGGAAAAAACATTGATTATATCAAGGAATTCGATAAAAATACTGGTGAAAGCATTAAATTAACTGAATATCAAACTAATAATAATAAAATTATTAGTTTTACTAAAAGAAGTAAGAAGTGAAAATAAAACGTTCTCAAATTAATTCTATCCATCAACATGAAAAACATGTTGAGGTTAAAAATTTTTACCAAAATCATCAAATCTTAAAAAAATATTTACGCACTGTCAACAATTTAATTACTAAAAATCAAAATAAATTAACAGTTAAAATTTAATAACTATTAAAAATTTTTTAGAAGAGAGTATTAAATTATTACCTCCAAAATAACATTAATAAAAATCATTTAATAATAAAAATAAATTAGTTAAAAGGAAAATAAAATATGAATAATATAGAAAAAAAATT
The DNA here is from genome assembly GCF_036924415.2 of Candidatus Phytoplasma prunorum. Classification (NCBI taxonomy): domain Bacteria; kingdom Bacillati; phylum Mycoplasmatota; class Mollicutes; order Acholeplasmatales; family Acholeplasmataceae; genus Candidatus Phytoplasma; species Candidatus Phytoplasma prunorum. The sequence continues at coordinate 9,493 of NZ_JAZHCY020000007.1, read as the reverse complement.
AAATTTAATTATCGGTTTAAGTATTTTAATAATAGTAATTGGAGTTTTGATTTTTTTTGGATATGGTTATAGTTGTAGCCACGACATTCAAACAACAAATTCAGACATTAAACCAAACATAAATAAAAAAAGAACTCTGTTAGTCAACGAAACCGATGAAGATGACGAGAAAGATGAAGACAATGCAGATGATGCAGACGACGATGCAGATGATGAACCAACAGGCCAACAACAAGTCGAAAAAACAAAACCAACCATCAACAATCAAACTAATAACTCCACCAAAACGAACTAAAATTAAGATTAAAATTTAAGTTAGAAAAAAACCCCAATTAAATTAATATCCATAATTGGGGGTGTTATTTTTTTAAAAATTTTAAAAAAAGGAGACATACTATGGCTTTAAAAAGAAATAATCCTAAAAATAAAAAAAATTTAAATACTAATATGGAAAATATTCATCATTATGATCATGTTACTAATTCGAAGAATATAATAGTTAAAATTTTAATTATTTTAAATTTATTATTATTAATATTTTTAACTTCTTGTTTTTTACATAAAATTAATCGTTTACCAAACATTCCCTATTATTCCGAATTGATTGCCTCAATAGAAAATCAATCATCATCAAGTAAAAATCAAGTTAAATCAAAAAAATAAATCATGAAAAAAAATTTTAATTTCCCAAAACTAATTATAAAAAAACTATTTTATTGGGGTTTAATATTTTTTTTATTAATTAATGTTTCCGTGCTGGCTTATTATTATTATCATTATCAAACTTGTAAAACAAAATGGTTTACCATTAAATCACCCCAATATAAACCCACTTTTACCTTACGGCACGCGGATGCGGTCGAGGATGGTTATAATCCTAGTATTCATAATATTATCACTTTAATCGAGAATAACAGATTAAAAAATTGTTGGATTCACGAAGAAGTTTCAGAGCTAACTGACTCGGCTAACACCATAATTCGCACGGATAATATCGTTACCACTCCTCAAGGAAATTTGTTATTCGCAAAAGATAGGCGATATTCCACATATGAATTTATCCAAAAAATTAAAGGTTATATGCCAGAATCAGGCACCATTGAGATAGATACCAATTTATTTGCGTGGCATGCCGAACGTCAAAGATTTATCAATGATAAAATATTTAAATTTTTACCTCAAGATTTGCGGTTTTTATTGGGTCCTAATAATTCCATTTGGGATAGTGTTAAGGAGTATCCTCGGATATATTTTAAATCGAAAACTAGTTGGTTCAGTGGGGATAAATCATATATTTTATTTGTGAATGATTTTGGTTTTAATTATCATTATATTCAATTCGAACATGATATTTATGATTCGAATGCCGTTAATTATACCATTGACGAAAACACAAAAACCCCATTTTGGGAACATTTACTAACAGATAAAGTGGTTAAAAATTTTGATATCGTCAAATTTTATACCGAAAAAGAACAAACTTTTTCAGTGGAAACATTAATTAGTATTCAAGATTTATTTAATCAATACGGAGTTCAAGTCCCCCTACCTGAATCCAGTAAAGCCAGAATATTGACGTGGGAACATAAAAAAACGGGTAAAATTATCCATCAAGAAACCACCGTTTATGGTCAACCAACAACTGCTGTAATCAAAGATTTTTTTATTAATGATGAACAGACTTACGCGTGTTTTTATAACGATATTAAACACACTAAAAAAATATTAGAAATTTATTTTAATGTTTCTAATCCGTTAATTTCTCCCATCAATAAAGTTTTCATGGACCCTGAATTTGACGAATAGAAATCCATTGAAAGTCAAGACTTTTGAGAAAGGAAGCAATTAAATTATGCTAAAAGACCATGTTAAAAAAAATAATTGGTTAACGGGATTAATATTGTTGGGTGGCATTATTTTGTTAGGTTTTTGTATTTATATCACTTTCCAAGATGACGACGCCGTTGTCCACCAAAAAAAAATAACCCCTATACAAACTATTTCCTCCCAGGAATTTGAAAATCATAATCAATGTACAGTCGAACCAGAACCAGTGACTCCTGAAAAATTACATCCACCACATCAGAACCAGTCTCATTCACCACCTCAGTTTAAAAATAAAAAGGCCAAATTTAACGAAGCGATTTTAAAAGTAAAAGGTTTGAAGGAACAAGAAATTGATTTAACTTTTAATCCGATGAAATATATTGAGAATTTTGATTTTTTAAATTCGGAAGCTTTACAAACCGAAAAATCTTTTTTTGAATTAATCGGTTTAGAAACGGAAAAAAAAGTTTTAAATAATTTTATTCAATCGGTACGGACTCCGTCGGAATTAATCAATTATAATGTGGATCCTTTAAAAGGAGTAATATTTTATGGAGTACCAGGAAATGGCAAAACAACTTTAGCCCGCGCGTTCGCCAAAGAAACTGGGTTTCAATACATTGAAATTGATGGCACAATTTTTCAAAAATTTAATCAAAAAGAAGGGATTGAAATGGTCGAAGCATTATTTTTCTGGATTCAAAAATACGCCCCTGTGGTAGTTTGTATTGATGAATGTGAAATACCCTTTAAACATTTAAATAAAACTACCGACCAAAATATGAAAAATATTGTTACGAAATTTAAAAACAGTTGGACGGATTTAAAATATCAACCTGATAAACCAATTTTTTTTATTGGCACCACGAATCATTTAGAAGAGATTGACCCTGCCATGTTATCACGTTTTGATTATAAAATTGCCGTTAAAAATTTTAATTTAGCAGCCCGCAAAGAATTTTTACAAAAATATGCCACTACCCAATTAATTTATCGTGATGTCTTAAAAACCGAAGTTAAAATTCAACCTACTGCTTTAGAATATTTAAACATTATCGCGGAAGAATTAGAAGCTTACCCTAGTTTACAATCAATTCGGCAATTAAAAGCTTTATTTAGACAAGCAGCTATTTTGGCTATAACTAGATATTATGAAAACCCCACCCAAGAAGAAAATAAAATTATTATCAAGGATTTACAACAAACATTAGAAAGCAATTTGATCGAAGCTAAAACCCAAAATACTTATAATTAAATGAGAAAAGGAAAAATGACACATGAAAATATTGAAAAATAAACTAAAATACCCAACTTGGAGAAGCTGGTTATTACTAACCATCCCTTTATTATCAACTATAATAATTTATGGTTTTTTATTTCCGTATTATGAAAATAAGGTAAAAAAAGATTTCTACTTACAAATCCAACAAGGCGTTAATATTCCTGCATTAGAAAGCTGTCAGAAATTTTTAAAAATTGAAGAAATTGATAGTACAACGGCTCAACTGGAAACCCAATTAATAACAGGCCGCGAATTTATTACTCGTAAAACTTTTTTAGAAACTAAAGTGCCAGTTTTAAAAAATAATACAGTAACCACTAAATATAAAATTTATTTAGATCAACGCGTACAAGCAACAGAAACAGTGAAAGCATCGGTCCAAAACACTTTTAATTACTATTTAGAAAATCAAAAAACTAGTAAATATATTAATTTAAGTTATAATTGGAACAATGATGATCGAATTTTAATTATGGGCGGTAATCAACCCACTAGTCGGGAATTATTATTAACCATTAATTACCAGTTGGATTATGAAGCCTTAAAAAATGATGGCATCATTAATAATTATTTAAATCAAAATCAAAATACTATTCAATTAAGTGCCGAATTTGGAGTACAAACTGAGGAATAAAATATGCAAAATACCACTAATACCAAAATAGTTTTTTTAACAGTGATTAGTATTATCACTGTCATCACACTGATAAGTTTGTTTGATTGTTTTAATTTCTTAATCCGAGAACAAAAATTAAAAAATCAATTATCCCAAGAAAAATTAGTTTTATTAAAAAATAATCATCTAGAACAACAGGAATTTTACAAATGGAAAAAATCCTTGTATCACAGAATCGACGATAGCCAGAATGACAGCAAAAAGAATTCCCCAAAATTATTAAATTATAACATTTATGACCGTCATAATAATCAAAAATTACCGACGTTCGAAAAACTTTTTGGTATGGAAAACGAAAAAAAACAATTATTCGAAATTAAAGATTTTTTAAAAAATACCACGAAAGCTAAAAGTTTTGGAATTGAAGCGCCGAGTGGCGTACTATTACACGGGGTGCCAGGAGTGGGTAAAACCGTTTTAGTCCAAGCTTTAGCAAAAGAGACTGATTTACCGTTAATTATGGTAAATGGTTCCGATTTTGTCTCGAAATATAAAGGTGAAAGTACTGAGAAAGTAAGAGAATTATTTGAAGAAGCACGGAAATTAGCGCCAAGTATTATTTTTATTGATGAGTGTGAAATGGCTTTAAATGACCTTTCAAATGTCGATTCAGATGCCGAAATTAATAATACTGTAAATGCGTTTAAAGAGGAATTAACATCGCTACAAAATGATCCTACTAAACCAATCTTTTTTGTTGGAGCGACTAATTATATTGACCGCATTGATGAAGCCATTAAAAGCCGTATTAGTAATTTAATTGAAGTCGAAACATTAAAAACTGACGCACGTTTAAAGTTTTTAAACTTTTTAATACAAACCAAATTTACCAAAATTAATCCCGAAGGGAAAGAATATTTAGCGTTGTTAAATAAAATTTTAGAAGATAAACCAGCTTTACAATCTCAACGTCAAATGTTAAAAATTTTAGAAAAAGGTGCCTTTTTAGCTTTTAAAGAAAATGTGAATGCAACTGAAATTACCGCGGAACATTTAAAAGCTGGCTTATTAAATTTCATGTCAGAAACTGAATATCAAAAAATTATTGCTAAATATCAAAAACAATAAGATTTAATTAAGGAGGGGGAAAATGAATAAAGAAAATTTTTTAAATAAAGTAATTATAGTAATTCTTTTATTAATTGTTTTCTTCGGTATCTATTATTGTTATGATTATTTCGTGCATGTTAAACCGCGTGTAAAACGCATTCAAAAATTGGAACAAATGGGAAATGATTTAACCGTAATCCATGATGAAGGTACAGTTCAAAGAAACGAAATACAAAAATTAATTAATTCCAAAAAAGAAGAATTAAGACAAACGGAAGTTGCATTAGCTAATCAAAGAGAACAATTAAGAATGGAAAAAGCTGCTTTAGCAACTGATAAAGGATTATTAAATTCCAAAGAAAATGAATTTGACGCACTTAAGAAAGCTAAAGAAAAAATAGAAAAAGAAATAGAAGAAAAAAAACTAAAAGGTACTTTATCATCAGAAGATGTAGCATATTATAAAAAACAAATAAACGAATTACAAAATAAAATGGATATACTTACTGAAGAAATTAATGTAATAAGAAAAAGAATACGTCAACGTGAAAACGATATAATAATACAAAATTGTAAAATAAATGAACTTAATTTAGTTAAAAAAGAACAAGAACAAACAATAAAAGAACTAGAACAAAAAAATGAAACATTAGAAACAGTAATTCATGAAATTGAAAAAGAATTAATACAAGTAGCTGGTTTAACCGAAAAAAATCAAAAAGAACACGACAAATATTTAAATCAAGGAATAATAGAAAGATGTTTAAATATTTTTGGTCAATGGGGAGAGGCTTGGACAAAATTACCAACAAATATTGTAAATGAAAATGAAGAATTATTAAATAAACCATTTAAATTAATCGATTCTTTTACAATTACAACAACAAATAAAAATGGCACAATATTAAAACATGAAAATCAAATTTTAGGTCATATCGCTAGTCCTACAAGTGTTAAAGTATTACAAAATAAATTAAACAGAGAACTCGAAGCAAATAATTTATTAATAAAAAAAATTAAAAATTTAGAAAATGAAAATATAAAATCAGGATTTAGTGAATTTGGTTTAATAAATAAAAAGTCTGAATTAAGAATGCAAATAAAAGATATTGAATTAAGAGAAATTCCAAACGCCAATATTGAAATAGAATTTAATCAACAAAAAATTGGAAATGCTGATTTCCAAAAAAATAAAAAAAAAGCAAAAATAGATAAATTAAAAGGTGGTAAAAAAGGCAAAGGTGGAGGTTACGATGAAGATGATGAAGAATAACAAAGTTATTGTCATAATTATTACTGGTGTAATTGTGATAGGCATGTATTTTTTAGCATTTAAAAATAATTCACCTTCTTCTCCTCCTGTTTATATTCCTTCTTCTTCAGTTTCTCGCCCTTCTCCTATTACTACTGTTTCTTCCTCTCCTATTAATTCTTATCCTATTTCTATTAATAATGAAAACATAAATGATCTATGGCGACAAAAAGAAAATGAAAAAGAAACAATTGAAGAAATTAAAAAATATAAAATCCTTAAATTACAAAATCAAATAAGTTCAAAAAATATAAGTGAATTTGATTTAATAAATAAAAAGTCTGAATTAAGAATGCAAATAAAAGATATTGAATTAAGAGAAATTCCAAATGCTAATATTGATATAGAATTTAATCAACAAAAAATAAAAAATGCTGAAATTCAAAAACAAAAATTACTTCAAAAAAAATCACAAACATCAGAAAATATCGAACAAATAAAAAAATTTGATGCCCAAATTTCACAACTACAAACTGATATCAGTGATATAGAAACCAAAATATCTGAATTCCAAATCAAATCAAAAACATTACAAGACGAATTACAAAAAATTAATGAATACGAAGTTGAATGTAAAAAAATAGAAGCTGAATATCAACAAAAATTAAACGATTTAGAAGAAAAATATAAAAATTAACCCCATTAAAAACATAATTTTAATGGGTTTTTTGTGGAATGTGAGATTCTATTTTAAAAAAAATAACCTTAAATTAACTATTAAAAAAATGATTAAATTTTAAAAATTATCGCACATAAATAAATTATTAAAAATTATTAATATAAAAAACATATATTTAAAAAAGGACATTTATGAAAAAACTAATAAAATTCATTAAAAATAACAAAGTTATCTCTAAAATAATTACTTTTATTTGTGTAATTGTAGTAATAGGAATAGCAATGTATTTTTTATTATCAAAAAAGAATTTACCATCTTTTCCTATTCCTCATTCTTCTGTTTCTACTTCTCCTATTTCTTCTCCTGCTATTGATAACATCAAAAACGAAAATATAAAATTTGATGATAACGATTTGAAAAAACAAAATGAAGAAGAAAAAATTAACCAAATTTATGCTAATAAATTCCGTGAATTAGAACAAAAAATGATTAGTGATGGTTTTATTGTTGTCGATTCGAAAAAAAATGACTTCCAAAGAAAACAGATTTGGTATTATGAATTAATTTTGCAAACAGGTAATATGAGGTTTAAAATAGAAAATATTAACGACAGAGAAATGCCAATTATTAATCATGATTTTGAATTTAAACATCAACAAATAAAAAATGCTGAATTTCAAAAACAACAATTACTTCAACAACCACCAACATCAGAAAATATCAAACAAATCAACAGCCTTGATGTCCAAATTTCGCAATTAAAAACTGAAATCACATCATTAGAAACAACAATATCCCAAAAACAAATAACATTAAACCATTTAAAAACAGCATTAAAAAATTTAGAAGAACTTAACGTTGAATATAAGCAAAAAACCCAAGATTTCGCAGAAAAATATAAAAATATATAAAAATTAACCCATTGATCAAATAATTTCAATGGATTTTTGATTATGATAATGGTATTTTAAAAAAAGAATCTTAAATTAACTAATAAACCAATAATTAAATTTTAAAAATAATTAGCCGTAAATAATATTTTCAAATCATTAGTATCAAAATTATATATTTTGTATAATTTGTATAATGATTCTAAAATAATATATTTTAAAAAGGAAATTTATGAAAAAACCAATAAAATTTATTAAAAATAACAAATTTATTGTTATAATTTTTACTATTGCTTGTGCCATTGTAGTGATAGGATTAGGAATGTATTTTTTATTATCAAGCAATAATTTACCATCTTCTACATCTTCTCCATCTTCTCCATCTGTTAATAACATAAACACTGATAATAATATTGATAATAATATTGATAATAATATTGATAATAATATTGATAATAATATTGATAATAATATTGATGTTGATAATAATATTGATGTTGATAATAATGTTGATGTTGATAATGATGTTGATAATGATAATGATGTTGATAATGATAATGATGTTGATAATATCAAAACTAATAATACTATTAGTAATAATGATAATGATAATACAAACATAAATGACCTATGGAGAAAAAAAGAAAATGAAAAAGAAAAAATTGAACAAATTAAAGAAGATAAAATTAGTTCATTACAAAAATTAATGGGAGTTGATATTAACGGTAAATTAACAGATATAGATGTAATTACCAAAAGATTAAATATAAAAATTCAACTAGAAAATATTATAAATAAAGAAATATCAAACTCTATTTTTAATTTAAATTTTAAAAATCAACAAATAAAAAATGCCGAAATTCAAAAACAATTGTTACTTCAAAAAAAAACACAAAAATCAAAAAATCAAAAAACAATCCAAAACCTTAATGCCCAAATTTCGCAATTACAAACTGAAATCCCTCCACTAGAAAAAAAAATTTCTGAATTACAAGCCAAATCAACAACATTAGAAGCCGAATTAAAAAAAATTAATGAATACGAAGTTGAATGTCAAAAAATAAAAGTCGCATGTCAACAACAATTAAAAGATTTAGAAACCGAATATCACAATAAATAAATTTTAAAACCCATTAAATTTTAAAAAGACCTTCAATAAGGTCTTTTTTTAATCTCTAATTTTATTTTTAAACCTCTTAAAATTAAAAATTAATGTTAAGTATATGAAGTTATAAAGTGCAGTAATTAAATCATAAATCCGAAATAATTTAGTTCATATTCAGTTTTTCCCAAAACCTAATCATTAAAGATCAAGAAATTAAATTATGCATCTCAAAAATTTAAATTTAAAAACAATCTTAAAAATTAATTTATAATACAGTCCAGAAGTATAAAAATATCTTATATTTCGTTAGTAAATAAAAAATTAGTAATAAATATTATATCAAGAAAAAAATTGATGAATTAAATGAAAAATATTTAGTGTCATATTTTGAGTTAAATTTTAAATTTACAAAATATCAAAATTAAATATAAATTATAAAATACCTAAAAATATCTTTTATTTTTTTAAAAAAAAGTAAAAATATCAATATAAGAATATAAAATATCTTTTATTTTTTTAAATATCTTTTATTTATTGACAAAATAGTAATTCATTTGACAATATTTTTAAACAATATTATAATAAAATATATTTAAAAAATGTTTTATATTTTATATTTTATATTTTATATTTTATATTTTTTTTATAATAAATAAAAAAATATAAATATAGTTTTTTCTTTTTCTTTTTGGTTCTTTTTCTTTTTCTTTTTTAAATTTTAAATTTTTTTTA
>NZ_JAZHCY020000014.1:0-1125 GCF_036924415.2 Candidatus Phytoplasma prunorum | reverse complement strand
CTAACTTAGAAGAAGAAAACAATATATTAAAACAAGATAAAATTAATTTACAAAATAATTTTCCAATAATACAAAGTACTTATGTATCTGACAATAAACAGTGGTATGTAAAAGAATTTAATAAAGATAATGGTAAAAAAATTAAACAAACTGTTTTTGCAAATGATAAAAAAACAATTATTTGTATACAAGAATACAATCAACATACTGATAGTTTAATTCAACAAATTAATTATCAAGCAGATGGTAAAACCATTAGTTTTATCGATGAATATGACAAAGATACTGGTCGTTTAATGAAACAAATTAATTATCAAGCAGATGGTATAACTATTAAATCTATCAATGAATATGACAAAGATACTGGTCTTTTAATTCAACAAATTAATTATCAAGCAAATGGTAAAACCATTAGTTTTATCAATAAATATGACAAAGATACTGGTCGTTTAATGAAACAAATTAATTATCAAGCAGATGATATAACTATTCAATCTATCAATGAATATGACAAAGATACTGGTCGTTTAATAAAACAAATTAATTATCAAGCAGATGGTATAACTATTCAATCTATCAATGAATATGACAAAGATACTGGTTGCGGAATTCAACAAATTAATTATCAAGAAGATGGTATAACTATTCAATCTATCAATGAATATGACAAAGATACTGGTTGCGGAATTCAACAAATTAATTATCAAGAAGATGGTAAAACCATTAGTTTTATCAATAAATATGACAAAGATACTGGTCGTTTAATGAAACAAATTAATTATCAAGCAGATGGTATAACTATTCAATCTATCAATGAATATGACAAAGATACTGGTTGCGGAATTCAACAAATTAATTATCAAGAAGATGGTAAAACCATTAGTTTTATCAATAAATATGACAAAGATACTGGTTCACCAATAATGCAAATTTGTTTTAAAGAAGATGGTAAAAACATTAGTTATATCAAACAATATGACATAAAAACTAAAAAATGAATTAACACAATAAATTTTTAAAAAAAGTATAAGGTTTCGCAACACTGCGGAATTGGTCTTTTTTTATATATAAAAAAACCTAAATTAAATTTAGGTTTTTAGTTTTATTTAGTTTAATTTAAAATAT
>NZ_JAZHCY020000006.1:0-22764 GCF_036924415.2 Candidatus Phytoplasma prunorum | reverse complement strand
TATTATTATTAATAATATCATTATCATTTAAACAATAAAGTTTGCGATCAGATCTACCTAATTTTTCTCTAATTTTATAACCAGTATAAGTTTTACCAGCTTGGAAATAACATTGATCTTTCCACGCTTGCAATTCGGCATAATAATGGTTTTTTACATTTTCAATTCTTTCTCTTTCAGCTCTTTTTCTTTCAGCTTGTTCTCTTTTTTCTCTTTCGGCTTGTTCTATTGCTATTCTTATACGTTCCGCTTGTTCTATTTCGGCTCTTGCTCTTTGTTCGGTGACAATGCGTTCGCTTTCGGCTTGTTCTCTTTCAGCTCGTTCGCTTTCGGCTTGTTCTCTTTCGGCTTTGGCTCTTTGTTCGGTGGCAATGCGTTCGCGTTCCGCTTGTTCTCTTTCAGCTCGTTCGCTTTCGGCTTGTTCTCTTTCGGCTCTGGCTCTTTGTTCGGTGGCAATACGTTCTTCTCTTTGCTGTTTCATGTAATCGTAGTTACTACCTTTTTTAAAAATATAAGCTTTTTCGATCTTATCGGTATTAGTCAATAAATCATCTAAACTAAAGCCATAATCATTAAAGGGATAAGTTTTTTGCGGATAAGCTTGAAAATAAACGCTTAATAAATCTGAATTAGGGTGTTTAAAGTAATAATAAAGTCTTCTTGAATCAGCATTATTATAAGATGGAGTATTTGGATAAGGGACGCTAATATTGTCAATACCATATTTATCTCGCATAATATAAGGGATATCGTTAATATCATCGATATCATGAGTAATGATTTGAATTCGCGGTTCCGAATAAAATAAATAGATATTTTGAGCGCCATTAGCTAGTTTTAATAAATCCGTTAGGGCATAATTTTGATTAGGTGGTAAAATTCTACTGCCTTCATCAAAATAAACCGCTTCAATCTTTTTACCTTCATAAGTAGCATTTGCTGGTAAAGGTAATATCATACCGGTATTAGTCGTACCATTATAAGAACCGATTTGCAGTGGGCGGTTAATATAATTCGAGTACTGTTGAGCTAAATAAGTATTAATCGCCTTGGGTTTAGCTGATTCCTCTTGATTAGTAAGGTAATCGGTGTAATTGATTAAATGGATTTGGGGAGTGTTAAGCGGTGACTGACTTTCACGGCCATCCCAAAACACAAACGCCCTGGCAATTTCAAACTCATATGTTAGTAAATCGGCTAAAGTTAACTGGTACGGTGACCGCGGATATTGGTAATTCATCCAATTCGGCCGTGCTTGTAAAAAAACCGCTTTTAAACCGGGCGGACTACCAGTTTTTAAAGGCACGCTGAAAGTCGTTTCCCCAGCGCCGTTATAACTGGGCTCAGTTAAATTATCCACGCTCGCCTCCAGCCCATAATATTTTAAAATAATCGGAATACTCGCCATTTCTAAAATTTGGAAATCTTGGCGATTTAATGGTGGTTGAGTTTGTAACCATTTTTTAAAGTGCGTTTCATTATCTTGGGATAACTTAATGGGAACGGAGACGGATCGCTTAAAATAGGACTGATAATAATTTTGGGCCAAAGGTACTAACGGCCATAACGGAAAACTAAATAGGATTATGATACTCCCATACATAATTAATTGTTTCCCCCTTTTTAAATATTTTTGCCAAAAATTCATTAGTTAATTTCCTTTCTAATAATAGTAATAATAATTTTTTCAAGATAAATATAATTACTATTATACAATTTTATAAAATTAAGTGGGGTTATTTGGCGGAAGCATTTTTTAATTCCATTTCAATGGTGTCTAAAATTTGGGTATTCGGCGTAATAATGTTTTTAAAAGCGGTTTTTAAATCGGCCTTATTAATGGTTTCTCTGAAGGTAATTGTTTCCGTTTGATCATCATTAATCGTTTTGATAGCGCGATTTTCCGCAAAAATAATCACTGCTTCCTTTAATAAATTTTCTAAAGTTCGATTAGCTTTTAAAACCGCATTGGGCGGTGTTAACCGTTCTAACGCTGCATTAATGATTTCGTATAAATATTGTTTAGCTTCATCATTATAGGGATTTTGGCGTTTGGCAATCATGAATTCTAAAAAGGCTTTCCGTTCGGCTTGATTGCCGGGTTGGACTTCAATGTTATAGGTAAAACGCGATTTAATCGCGGTATCAATTTTATCCGCATGATTAGTAGCCCCAATAATAAATAACGGATATTCCGTATTATTATTTAAACTCGTCAATTCGGTTTTAAAGGCATTCACGACATTCGCCAGTTCCGAATCGGCTTCTAAACTACCAATATCACTGAAAATCGTTTCACATTCATCTAAAAAGATAATCGCGCCTTGATGGTGAGGGGCAATGGCGCGCGCACTGTTAAACAAATCTTGAACCATTTGCGGAGCAATCCCTTTATATTTTTGTGAAAACAGCGCACTAGAGACTTCAAAAAATGGTAAATTAGTCTCTTTGGCTAAGGCACGCGCGAAAGTGGTTTTACCCGTTCCCGGAATGCCTGATAATAAAATTCCTAAAGGCGGATCGACTTCGCCGATGTGCTGGTATTTACTTTTATTTTTGGTAAAATCGATAAATCCATGCGCCATTTTTTTCTCCGCTTGCATCCCAATTAATTTATCAAAAGTGGGAAATTTAGTATTATCCAGCGGATTAAATTTGGTGGCTTCTGATTGCGAAAATGAGGGGTGATCCTCTAATACTGGGGAAGGTTGATTTAAAGCTTTTATTTGGTCTTCCACTTGGGTTTTAAGGTTTTGATTTTGGTTTTGTAGGGCTTTGAATTTAGATTCATGTTGATTTAAGGTTTTTTCAATATTAATTAAAATTTGTTGATGAGTCCAAAAGTAAATTCCCAAGGTAAAACTACCTAAAATTAATAATATTAAAACAATATTCGTCCATGATAAAGAGGGGGACGATGATGATGATTGATTTTTCATATAATTTTATTTCCTTTCATAATTAATATTTTTTTTAAATTGTTTAAAATTGATATGGTTAATAAATTATTTATTAATTAAGGCACCAGTTTGCGGATCGTATTCATTGATTTTAGTAGTGCCATCGGCTTGATAAAAAGTGGTTTTAATTAATTTTTCATTATCGCGATCGTATTCACTAAATTCATCAATTTTGATGCCATCGCCTCGATAATAAGTGGTTTTAATTTTTTTACCAGTTAGCATGTCGATATCTTCGATGTAATGAAGATTTTGACTATTACCAAAATAAACTTGGTTTTGAATAATATTCTTTTTGGTCATAATTAATTCCTTCCTCATAAAAACCCAAAACCCCCTTTAAAAAGCGGTTTTAAGGTTAAAACTTTAAATTTTTTTTAAAGATGTTTTTTTAATAAGATTTTAAAATTAAAATTTAAAAAAAATTAAATTAATTTAAATTCGTAATTTTGGTTTCAATACTTTGACTACCACCAGTGAAAGATGCTCCTTGAGCGTCAACTAAATCATAATGACACACGATAGTTAATTTGATGTTTGGTTTAAATTCCTTTTGTTCGATATAAAATTGCAAGTCGATTTTACCATGATTATCAGTGATTATCATTTGGGGTTTTTTATCATGATCATAATCTACGCCGTTAATTTTAATCGCCGAATTAAAACAATTTTCAGGATTGGCAATCGTATTGTAGGTATCATATTGAATTTTTACACTTAAATATAATGGGACTTTAATGTTACAGCCAGTCGTATCTAATTTGGCTACACGACTGAAATTGATTAAATGGACCCCTGTACTTGGATCAAAAATCGGTATCGGTAGCGGAATTAAAGTTTTATCTTCTTCATTGCCCCCAGTGCGGTCAATGGTAAAAAGGGGCGCATGTTGAGCGACTTTGATATTAACATTGTCTATCCGCGCAAAATAACTCGTCACCGCGGAAAGACCAACGGCCATAATTAAAGTGGCACCGATCATTAAACAACAGATTTTGAAAAAATTATGCGATTTTTTTTGATACATGATTTATTTACTCCTCCGTTGGAATTATTTTTTATTATTTTTATTAATTAAATTTTGTAATTTCATTAGGTCTTCATTAGGTTTGATAACTTCACCTATTTCATTATTAGGTTGACTGTCAACTTTTTTGAAATAGGGGAAACGATTATCTTGGTAGGTTAAAGTTGCAAATAAAATCAAATGAGCAATGATTGCTAAATAGGCAATAATTTGTAAAACATGTAATTTTGGTTGATTTTTCATCAAAACATTTTCCTTTCTGGGAATATTAGTAGGGGACGGCGGACGCGCGAAGCGGACTATTGACCGTTTAATAGTTTTTTTGCCGAACGATTTGATTGTTGCCATGTTGGCCTCCTGTTTTGTTTTAATTTTTAATAAATTGATAATTAAAATTGGTTTTTAACTGCAGTGGCTAAAGCCTTAGCGACTTTAAACTTTACTACTGTTTGCGCGGGAATTTTGTATTTACGACCAGTGGCAATATTTATTATTTGTCGAGCTTTGTGTTGTCTTAATGCAAATTTGCCTAAACTCTCACCTAAACTAATATCGCCTTCAACGTTTGGATCCAGAATCGCAGTTTTCACAGCTGTTTCAAAAGCCGTATAAAAGCGTTCCGTTGCGGCGATAGTTGTTTTTTGGATGATTGCAATTTGAGTAATTAGTTCGTGTTTAGTCATAATTTTTAAATCCTCCTCAGTTATTTTTTTTATAGTTTAACGACTTATGAGGTCGAATAGAGATCAAAAAAACTACCTTTTGGTCGGTAGTTGTTAGTTTTGATTTAGTTATTTAAATATTGAAAATGATATTTTTTAAAATATCCTGATTTATAAAGATTTTTTAGTTTTCTAATTGCAATGTTTTTAAATGTTTCTACTTGTTTTGAGGTTAAATTTAGTTTTTTGGCAATTTGAGAATTGGAATAAGCATTATCAAGGTTTTGATGGATATTTTTGTGTGGAATACCAAAACTTAATTTAATTATTTTAAATTCCTTTTGACTTAATTTACTTTTGATTTTTAGGGAAAAATTTTGATGATTATTTTGCCTTACCCATAATTGATGAGGATTAAAATTGGTTGCAGGATAGTGATTTTCCGAAAAACTTTGTAGATCATTAATTTTATTTATTTTACGAATCAATTCGTTAATTGTTTTACGAATATGGGGTTTAGCAAAAGCGATCAAATCGTAACCATAATCTTTGTAATTAGTTAAAGTTTTGATTAATCCTAAAATTGCTTCTTGGTATAAATCGGCGCGGGTTAAACATCGCGGATAATATTTAAAATTTTGAACTATTTTTTTGACTAAGGGTAAATGTATAATTATTATTTGATTGCGAAGTGCTAAATTATTCTTATCTTTTAAAAAATTTTTTAATAACTCATTTCGATTCACTTAATTTTTAAAAATATTTTAGCAAAAAATGAAATTTACCACTGGAACGTTAATTAGAAGCATTTTTTTAAATCACAGGAGCTTTATGGGAATTTTTAAATTTATGAAATTTTTTTTAAATTGGTTTGCGCATACGCATAAGCGATTTTTTTAATCCCAAACGGAGGATCAAAGGCGATGATTAATAAATTATTTTCAATCTTCGTAATAATGCGACCGAGACCAAAAATAGGATGGTGAATTTTAATTCCTATTGACCAAAAATATTTCTTTCATAAGCACCGATTAAAAATAATCGTTCTTTGGCTCTTGTGATAGCGACATAGGCAATTCGTCTTTCTTCTTCTAAAGCAGCATGATATTTATCATTTTTTAAAGGTAAAATATTTTCTTCAAAATAAACTACAAAAACTATTTTAAATTCAAGGCCTTTAATTTTATGAATTGTAGATAATGTTATTTTATTTTTATTATCTTTTTTAACTTCATTATTTAAAGATATTTGATCTAATATATCAATTAGTTCTTGTTTAATTGTTTTTTCTTTATTTTGATATTTTTTTTTAATAAAAATTGATTTTAAGTCTTTTATGTAAGTTAAATTATCATCTTCTGGATTAATTTTTTTTTTATTTATTAATTTCGAATAATCTATTTTTTGATCGATATAATCAATAATTTCTTCTAATTTTAAAAAATTATTAGAATTAATTTTTTTTATCATATCTAAAATTAAATTTTTAAAATTTAATAAATTTTTATTACATTTTTTTTCTTTGCATAATAAAATTAATGATTCAAATAAAGAAATATTTTTTTCTTTACTAATTATTTCTAAATTAGAAATGGTTTTTTTACCAATTTTTCGACTAGGAACATTGATAATTCTTTTTAAATAAAAATCTTGTTTAGGATCAATTAATATTTTGATATAAGCTAAAATATCTTTTATTTCTTTTCTGTTAAAAAAATCAATATTACCGAAAACACAATAAGGAATATTGTTTTTTAAAAAAATTTTCTCAAATTTTTTTTCTAAACCGTTTAATCGATATAAGATCGCTATATCTTCATAATTATATTTTTCTTTTTTAATTAATTTTTTAATTGTTTTCAAGACGAAATCTATTTCTTTGTCATCATTTTCAAACATTTTAGGAAATACTTTATGTCCTTTACCGAAAAAACTTTGAAGTTTTTTTGTAAAACCATAAAAACTGTTATTTTGAATTAATAAATTAGCTTTATCTAAAATATTATTAGTAGAACGATAATTTTCATCTAAAATAAAAGTTTTTGCTTTAAAATCTTTTAAAAATAATTTATTATTAGAAATTTCGGCTCCACGAAAAGAATAAATACTTTGATCTGGATCGCCAACTGCAAATATATAGTTATTTTTAGAAAATAATAATTTTAAAATTTGGTATTGCAAAAAATCAGTATCTTGAAATTCATCAATTAAAATATAAGTAAATTTATTTTGAAAATGATTTTTAATATTTTCGTTTTTTTTAAGTAGTTTATAAGTATAAATAATTAAATCATCAAAATCAAGTAAATTATTTTTTTCTAGAAATTGTTGATATTTATTGTAAATTTTTAAAATATTATTATCATAATTATCAATAGAAACTTTTTTTTCTTTTTTATTTTTAATATTAGAAATATATTTATTTAAGTCTTTTGGTTTATATTTTTCTTTATTAATATTTAAATCTTTTGAAATTTTTTTTATAATTTTTAAACTGTCTTTGATATCTAAAATACTATAATTAGAATCAAAATTATTATTTAAAACATGAATAAATTTTTTTAATATTTTATTTCCTAAAGCGTGAAATGTACATATAGTACTTTTATAAATATCTATTTGCATAGAAATTAGACGGTTTTTCATTTCGGAAGCCGCTTTATTGGTAAAAGTAATAGCCAAAATTTTTTCATTATTTATATTTAAATATTTAATTAAATAGGCAATTCTGATTGTTAAAGTTTTTGTTTTTCCGGTTCCAGCTCCTGCTACTAAATATATAGCTTTATCTTTAGAAGTAACAGCTTGATATTGTTTATTATTTAGTTGTTTTAACCATTCATTAGAAAACATTTGTTTATACCTTCTTTTTTATTAAGGTTGATTTATTTTTTATATATTATTGGAATTTAATTTATAATTTTATTTTTATAAAAAAATTAATTTAAATATTTGTATATCGATTGATTTGGTTTATTTTTATAATTTCGTGTAGAATAAAAATATATTAAAAAAATAAATTTTAATAAAAATATTTTATTATAATTAAATTATAATATTTTTTTAATTTTTTAACACTTAAAAACAAAAATTTTAAACATTTAAAAAAAGGTTAAAATTTAAATATGAAAAAAAAAATAGTAAAATCAATTACTTCTCAGACTTTGGATTTTGGAAAATGGTACACTGATGTTTGTATTAAAGCAGAATTAATAGCTTATTCAGATGTTAAAGGTTTTATTATTTATTTACCTGATGGTTATTTTTTATGGGAACAAATTCAAAAATTTTTTAATAAATATTTACAAAAAACCAATCATCAAAATGTTTATTTTCCTTTATTATTTACTGAAAATTTATTTAAAAAAGAAAAAAAACATATTAAAGGTTTTCAACCAGAGACTGCTTTTGTTACTTTTGCAGGTGATAAAAATTTATCCGAAAAATTAATTTTAAGACCCACATCAGAAGTTTTATTTTCTAAATATTATGAAAAGACAATTACTTCTTATCGTGATTTACCTAAACTTTATAATCAATGGTGTAATGTTATTCGTTGGGAAAAGAGTACTAGACCTTTTTTAAGAGGTAAGGAATTTTTATGGCAAGAAGGACATACTGCTCATGCTAATGCTGAAGAAGCTATTTTGGAAACTTTATCTATAATAAAATTATATCAAAAATTAGGTAAAGAACTTTTAGCTATTCCGTTTGTCATAGGTAAAAAAACTGAATTAGAAAAGTTTGCAGGTGCAGTAGAAACTTATTCTATTGAATCTTTAATGCCTGATGGTCAATCATTACAATCAGGAACATCTCATTTTTTAGGAACTAAATTTTCCGAAGCTTTTAATATTAAATTTCAAGATTTAGATAATAAATTAAAATTTGTTTATCAAACTTCTTGGGGAATTTCAACTCGTTTATTAGGGGCTTTAGTTATGGTTCATGGTGATAACGAAGGTTTAGTTTTGCCTCCATACATTGCTCCTTTGCAAATTGTTATTATTCCTTTACAACCAAAAAATGCTAACGTAATTAAAGTTTCTAATGAAATATTAGAAATTTTAAAAAATAAATACCGTGTTAAACTAGATGTTCAAAATAAAAATCCAGGATGGAAATTTAGTCAATACGAAATGAAGGGTATACCTTTAAGAATAGAAATAGGCAAATACGGATTAGAAAAAAATGAGGTAACTATTTTTACTAGATATAATTTTTTAAAACAGCAATTTAAAAAAGATGATTTATTAACACAAATACCTTTGTTATTTAAAAATATTCATGAAATCATGTATCAAAAAGCTTTAAAATATTTAAATGAACATCAGTACAAAGCTAATAGTTACGAAGAATTTAAAATTTTGTTAAAAAAAGGTGGTTATGTTGCTATTAGTATCAGTGGTGCTAAAGCTGAATTAAAAATTAAAAAAGAAACAGGTGCAACAGCTCGTATTATATTAGAACAAGAATTAATTACCGATAATTGTCCTATTACAAATGAAAAAGCAACATACACAGCTTTATTTTCTAGAGCTTATTAAAAAAAGTTGTTTAAAGATTGTTGAAAGATTATAATTTTTTTTAGTTAATATTGTATATTTTAAATTTTATTAATAACATTTAACAAAAGAGGTTAAATAAATGATTTTTTTTAATATTAAAAATAAATTAGAAAAAAAATTAATATGTATTTATAATATTGATATTAATTTAATCAATAATTCAAATAATTTTGAAATTGATTTTTTTATACCTTTGTTTTTATATAGTAAATTATTAAAAAAAGAAATTTTAACTGTTTTTAAAGAATTTAAAGAAATATTATTAAATTATGAAGAAATATCAACAGTTGAATTATTAAATGGTTTTTTGAATATTAAACTAAAGCGAAATTTATTGACTAAAAATATATTATTAAATATTGTTTATTCTAAAGATAAATATGGTTCTAAAAAATATAACAATCAAACTATTGTTTTAGATTATTCTTCCCCTAATATTGCTAAAAATTTTTCTATTGGACATTTACGTTCGACCGTTATTGGGAATTCTTTAAAAAATATTTATCAAAAATTAGGATTTAAAACTATAAGTATTAATCATTTAGGTGATTGGGGTACACAATTTGGTAAATTAATTTTAGCTTATAAAAAATGGGTTAATCATAAGAATTTTTTAGAAGATCCTATTAATGAATTACAAAAACTTTATGTTTTTTTTCACGAACAAGCTAAAATTAATCCTAAATTAAATCAAGAAGCCAGTGATTTGTTTTATCAATTAGAACAAAAAAATGATGAAATCATTGGTTTATGGAAATTATTTAAAGAAATTTCTTTAAAAGAATTTCATAAAATTTATGATTTATTAGGAATTAACTTTGATTATTATATTGGAGAATCTTTTTATAATGATAAAATCTCTAATTTAATGTTAGAATTAAAACAAAAAAAAATTTTAAAATTAGATCAAAATGCTTACATTATAACTTTAAATGATCTGCTTCCGCCTGCTTTGATTCAAAAAAAAAATGGTAGCACTGTTTATTTAACTAGAGATATAGCTGCTTTATTATATCGTTTTCGTTGTTATAATTTTAGTAAAATTTTATATGTAGTCGGTAACGAACAAAAACTTCATTTTCAACAATTAAAACAAGTAGTTCTTAAAATGGGTTATAATATTGATTTAGTAAATGTGAATTTTGGATTAATTTTATTTAAAGGTAAAAAACTTTCTACTCGTTTTCAAAAAACTATTAAGTTAATTGATGTGATTGAACAAATTAAAAAATTATCTAAACAAATTATTACTATTAAAAATCCTAATTTATTAAATATTGAAGATATTTCGACTAAGATAGCTATTGGTTCTATTATTTTTAATGATTTAAAAAATAATCGTCATTTGGATATTGATTTTGATATTGAAAGAATGATTAAATTAGAAGGTCAAACTGGTTCTTATTTACAATATACTCTTGTTAGAATAAATTCTATTTTAGAAAGAATAACAAAAGAAAAACAAAAAGAAATTGTTTGGCATGAATTAGAAATTGATAATAATAATTATTTAAAAGAACACTATTTTATTTTAATTAAATTATTAGATAGTTTTTCTTTAATTTTAGAACAGACAAAAATTGAAAACATGCCGAGTATTTTAGCTAGATATCTTTTAAAAATAGCTAAAAAATTTAATCATTTTTATTCTAAAGAAAAAATTATAACTTCTCAAATAATTTTACAAAATACCAATGTTTTGTTAGTTAAATCAGTTTCTATTATTTTAAAAGAAGGTTTAAGATTGTTAGGTATACCTTTGTTAGATAAAATGTAAAATAATAAAATTAATTAATATATTTAAAAAATATTTTTTTTATATATTCATTACTAATGATTTTATTTGTTTTTAATTATAATATATGTTATTATATTATAGTAAATTATTATATTAAGTTTTTTTTATTTTAAATTATTAAAATTTTTTATAAAATTTAATAATTTGTATTTTATTTTTTATGTTATATATGTTATAATAATTAAATATTGAAGATTTTTATTAATAAGTAATAATTAAAAAATTATATGGCCCGTTGGAGAAACGGTTAACTCACATGCCTTTCACGCATGCATTCACGGGTTCGAATCCCGTACGGGTCACCAAAAAAATAGTTATAATAAAATGTGCACCCATAGCTCAATTGGATAGAGCGTCTGACTACGGATCAGAAGGTTGGGGGTTCAAGTCCTCTTGGGTGTGCCATAAAAATTTTATTAAAATAATATAATAAAAATTGATTATTTTTTATTAACGGGAAGTGGCTTAGCTTGGTATAGCGCCTGGTTTGGGACCAGGAGGTCGCGGGTTCAAATCCTGCCTTCCCGACCATTAGAAAATTAGAAAATTATTATAAGGCGAATGTCGTATAGTGGTTATTACTCTAGCCTTCCAAGTTAGAGACGTGGGTTCGATTCCCATCATTCGCTCCATTGTTTTATTATTATTTTAAAGTTTTTATTTTAATTATTAAAATAAAAACTTTAATTGGAAATTAATATTTGCTAAAATTCATTTTTTATTTTTAATATATATATATATATAAGATATATAAGAAAGAAGGTTTTACTAATATATGTCAGTTAAAATACGTTTACAACGTTTTGGAGCACATAAAAAACCTTTTTATCGGGTTGTGGCTATTAATTCTAAAAATTCTAGAGACGGTAAATTTTTAGAAATATTAGGTACTTATGAACCTTTTATAGGTAATATTAATTTGAATAATCAAAAAATTAAAAAATGGTTATCTTATGGCGCTGAACCAACTTTGACTGTTAAAAATTTAATAAATAAACAAAATAAAAATAATAAATCTTAAATTCAATAATAATTTTATTTTAATTTTTATAAAAAAATTTAAAATTATTGATTAGTGGAGAAATTTTAAATGTATTATGTAGGAAAAATAATTAATACACATGGAATAAAAGGTTATTTAAGAGCACAATTTGAAGTTGATTTATTATCTTTTTTTGAACCTAAACAAAAATTTTATATTAATAATTTTTTATTTGAATTAGTTAGTTTACAAAACTATAAAAAAAATTTTTTTTTACTTAAGTTAAAAGATTTAAATAATTTAAATCAAGCTAAAAAAATTAAATTTTGTGATATTTATATTAATAATAAATATTTTTCTTCTATTAATAATTTTTATAGTTATCAAGAGTTAATTGATAAATCAGTTTATAATGAAAAAAAAGTGTTTTTGGGCGAAGTTAAATTTATTATAAAAGTTCCACAAGGTTATCTTTTAGAAATTAAGAAAAAATGTGGTAATACTAGTTTAGTACCTTTTTTGAATTATTTTGTTAAAGAAGTTAATATTGATAATATTATTATTAAAACTATTGAAGGATTAATATGATAATTGATATTATTACTATTTTTCCTAATTTTTTTGATTCTTTTTTTAAACATTCTATTATTAAGAAAGCAATTAACAAAAATAAAATTATTTTTCGAGTTCATGATTTAAGAAATTATAGTAATAATAAACATAATCAAGTGGATGATTCTCCTTATGGTGGAGGAGCAGGAATGTTATTAAAATTTCCTCCTTTTTATGAATGTTTAAAAAAAATAAAAAAATCTTTTAGTAAAGTTATTTTATTATCACCTCAAGGTACTTTATTAAATCAACAAATGGCATTTAAATATGTAAATGAAATAAAACATTTAATTATTTTAAGTGGTAACTACGAAGGAATTGATGCTAGAATATTAAATTATATTGATGCAGAAATTTCTATTGGTGATTATGTATTGACGGGTGGAGAAATAGCTACTATTGTTTTAGTTGATGTATTGGTAAGGATTTTACCTGGCGTTATTAAATCTGAATCTTATTTAGAAGATTCACATCAAAAATATTTTTTAAAATATCCTCAATACACTAAACCTAGAATTTACCAAAATCAAAAAGTTCCTGAAATACTTTTATCTGGTCATCATAAAAATATCAAAAATTGGCGCGATAATCAAAGTTTAAAAAATACTTTTTTAAAAAGGCCTGATATTTTAAAAAAAATTAACTTAACAGAAGAACAACAAAAAATATTGTTAGAAATTAAAAAAAAATTAAAAGAAGGTTAATATGAGTAATTTAAAAGGACAAAATTTAATTGAATACATTAATAATAATAATTTAAAAAAAGTTCCTGATTTTAGAGCTGGAGACATAGTTAAAGTTTTTGTTAAAATTGATGATGTTAACCGTCAAAGAGTTCAGTTTTTTGAAGGTTTAGTAATTAAACGTCAAGGTAGACATATTTCAGAAACTTTTACTGTAAGAAAATTCGGAGTAGAAAGAATTTTTCCACTTCATTCACCTATAAATGAGAAAATAGAAGTAGTTCGTCGTGGTGTTGTTCGTCGTTCTAAATTATATTATATTAGGAAACTTTCCGCTAAGGCTTCTAGAATTAAAGAAAAAAAATAAAAAATTTATAATTGATATAAAATAAATAACTTTTTAATGAATTTTTATTATTTTAATTGAACTAAAATTTATTTAAAAAAATTATATTTTTTATTTTTATTGTACAATTATTAATATAATTATATTAAAAAATAAATAATTTTTTTAATTATTTTAAAAAATTTAAAAAATATGAAAAGAAGAGAAGATAACTCTCTCGCCTGATTAAAAATTAAATATTTAAAAAATTTTTGGGCAAATAGCATATTATATGATTCATATAATACAATTTTTATGTTTGTATTTTAATGACATCAGAATTGATTTAATGTTATTTTAAAAGAGTTACTTTGTTAAAAAGTAACTCTTTTATTTTTTTATTAATATAAAAAATAATTAATCTATTAAGAGGAGATTTTTTTTGATTAAAAATAAAAAAGTTAGTGGGAATATGAATTTAAATATTTTATATAATGAAGATATTCCTAATGGTAAATATTTAATCATTGATGAAAAAGGTAATAAAATAGGTGTTTTTAATAAAACAGAATGTCTTAAAATTGCAGAAGAAAAAGAAATTGATATTTTATTAGTTAATTCTAGTTCAGTTCCTATGATTGCTCGTTTAACTGATTATTCTAAGTATCGTTATAATCAACAAAAAAAAATTAGAGAAATGAAAAAGAAACAAAAAAATATTAATGTTAAAGAAATTAGAATAGGTCCTAACATTGGTTTAAATGATTTTAATATTAAAGTTAAAAACATTCAAAAATTTTTATCCCAAGATGATAAGGTTAAAATTATTATGCGTTTTCGTGGTCGTATGATAATTCATCATAAATTGGGTTTAGAAGTTTTAAAAAAAATAATTACAGAATTAAAACATATTTCTTATACCGAAACAGAACCAAAATTAGTAGGAAATCAGATAATAATTATTTTATTACCTAATAAATTAAAAAAAATTAGTTAATAAAAAAAGAAGGTTAAAAAAATGATTAAAAAGAAATCTCATAGTGGATTAAAAAAACGTATTAAAATTAGTAAAAATAAAAAAATTTTAAGAGGTCATGCTTACAAAAATCATTTAGCAGCTTCTAAAACCACTAAACAAAATAGACAATTAAGAGGTTTAACAATAGTGCATAAAACTGATGTAAAAAGAATCAAAATTATGCTTAATAATTTATAAGAAAGGTCAAAAAAATGTCTAAAATAAGTTTTGTACCTGCGAGACATCGCCGACGTAAAAAAATTTTAAAATTAGCCAAAGGATATGTTGGATCTAAAAGTACTATTTATAAAACAGCTCATGAACAAGTAATGCGTTCATTACAGTATGCTTATAGAGATCGTAAACAAAGAAAAAGAGAATTTAAAAAATTATGGATTTCCAGAATTAACGCTAGTGTATTTAATTATGGAATTAAATATTCTTCTTTTATTCACGGATTAAAATTAGCAAATGTTTTTATCAATCGTAAAGTTTTGTCTGAATTATCTATTCATAATCCAGATGTTTTTGTTCAATATGTTGAATTATCAAAAAAATTTTTATCAGATAAAATATTGACAACAATAACTAAAACTAAAAAAGTTTTAATCAACGAAATATTAAATGAAAAAAAAACAAATGTTAATCAATTAAAAGATAGTAATAAAACATTATCATTAGATAAAAAAGATAATATTGAATATATAGATTTATCAAAAATGTTAGTTAAAGATTTAAAACAGTTAGCGAAAAAACATAACATTAATAATTTTAATAAATTAAAAAAAATAGATTTAATTCAAGCTTTGAAATTTTTTTACAAACAGTAATTTTATTGTATTTTAAAAAAAATATTTTTTAAACTTGATTTTATAAAAAATGAGGTATACAAAATGTATAATAATGTTTCAATAAATAATAAATTTTATAAAAAACAAATTTTTTTTTATTTGTTTATGTTTTTTTTTATGATTTTTTTATCTTTGATATCTTTTTTTAAAGATAAAATGTCTTTTGGTAAGGAAGGTCAAATAAAAATGCACCTAATTTTATTAGGAATATTTTTATTTTTTTTAATTTTTTTATTAATTTTTCCTCGTAGAACAAAAAAAAATTTAAATAATAATAATAAAAAAATATTTTTTTTAGAATCAGTTATTTTTATTTTTATAGCTTTTATAAGTTTTATTTTACCTGGTTTAGGCATGCCCTTATTTGAAGTAAAAAATAATCTTTTTAGTATTAATAATAGTATTTCTATTATTTTAATAATATATGGATTATCTAATTTATATATTGATTATTTTTTGAATACTTCAAAACATTTTTATCCTTTTTTTATGAATTTAATTATTTTTGGTTTAGGTATGAATTTAATAGGTGATCAGTATCAATTAGAAGAAAAAATTTTTAATATTTTGTTTTTTATTTTTATTTCATTTGCTTTTTATTATTTGATTTTATTTTTTATAAAATGTTTAGATAATCAACAAAAATTAAGTAAATAATTTAAAAATTAATTTTTAAATTCTTTAAAATTTTTAAAAATTATCTATGTTTAACGTTATTTTAAGTAATATAAAATTTTTTAATAATTATGTTAAATAAAAATTTAAAAAATAACATGTTTTAAATGAGTTAAACTTAAATAACAGTTTATATTTTTGAAAGTTGTTATTTATTGATTAATTTTTTTAAAAAAATTTATATTAAAAAAGATTATAAAATATTTTAATTAATTAAATTTAATATATTTTTAAAAATATTTAAAAAGAGGTTTTTACAATCTCTTTTTTATTTATAATTTATATTTTTATTACAATGATATAATTAATTTATAATAAATAAAATTAAAATATTTTTAATGTAATAATTATTTAATATTATTTAAAAAAATATATATTTAGGAGAGAGTATATTTAAATATGATTTTTCAAAAAATCCAAGAATTTATTGCAGAACAATTATCTATTGATAAAAATAATATTAAGTTAGAATCTGATTTAAAAGAAGATTTAGGGATTGATTCTATTGATGCGGTAGGTTTAATTATTAAAATTGAAGAATTTTTTAAACTTGAAATTAGTGATGAAACTTTACAAAAATTTAAAAATGTTAAAGATATTTTAGAATATATACAACAACATATTAATAATTATGATTATTTAGAAAAAAAATAAAAATTTTAATTTAATTTTAATTTAAAGGAATGTATATATGAAAAATGTTTTATATGATTTTAAAAAGATAGAGTATAAATGGCAACGTTATTGGAACGAAAATAAAGTTTTTAAAACTTCTAATAATTTTTATAAAAAAAAATTTTATTGTTTAGATATGTTTCCTTATCCTTCGGCTGAAGGTTTACATGTAGGTCATATTGAAGGTTATACAGCAAGTGATATTTTTAGTCGTTTTAAAAAAATGCAAGGATATAATGTTTTACATCCTTTTGGTTGGGATTCTTTTGGTTTGCCAGCTGAACAATATGCTTTAAAAACTGGTAATAATCCAAGAAATTTTACTTATAAAAATATTAAAAATTTCAAAGAACAAATTATTAAAATGGGTAAAGGTGTTGATTGGGATAAAGAATTGGCTACTTCTGATAATAATTTTTATCGTTGGACACAATGGATTTTCAAGAAATTATATCAAAAAAAATTGGCAGTTTTAAAAGATTTAGAAGTTAATTTTTGTGAAGAGTTAGGTACTGTTTTAGCTAACGAAGAAATAGTTTCTAAAAATGGCAGACTTTTTTCTGAAAGAGGCAATTTTCCAGTTGTTAAAAAAACTTTAAAACAGTGGGTTTTAAAGATTACTGATTATGCAGAAAGGCTTTTGGATGATTTAGAACTTGTTGATTTTCCTTCGAATTTAAAACAAATTCAACGTAATTGGATTGGTAAAACTAGTGGAGTAATTATTACTTTTAAAGTTGATGGTTTTTCAGAAACTTTTGATATTTTTACTACTCGTCCTGATACTATTTTTGGTGTTACGTGTTGTATTTTAGCTCCAGAACATATTTTAGTTAAAAAAATAACTAGAAATTTATTTAAAACATCAATTTTTGATTATATTGAGCAAACTAAACAAAAACAAGAATTAGAACGTTCTATTGATAAAAATAAAACAGGTGTTTTTACTGGTTCATACGCTATTAATCCTGTTAATCAAAAAAAAGTACCTATTTGGATTTCAGATTATATTTTGCCTCATTATGGAACTGGCGCTTTGGCTGCTGTTCCAGCTCATGATCGAAGGGATTTTGAATTTGCTAAAAAATATAAATTAGAAATTATTTCTGTAATTAAAGATAAAGATAATAAAATACAGGAATTTTTTTGTGGCGATGGAATACATTTTAAAAGTCAATTTTTAGATGGTTTAAATAATGAATTAGCTAAAATAAAAATTATTGAATTTTTAGAAAAAAATAAATTAGGTTACATTCATAATATTTATAAATTTCATGATTATTTTTTTTCACGTCAAAGATATTGGGGAGAACCTTTTCCAGTGTTTTATGATGAAAAAGATAATATTCATTTGCTTTCTGATGATGAATTACCTTTAGAATTACCTTATTTAAAAGATTTTAAACCTTCTAATAATGTAAAAGATGCTCCGCCTTTATCACGAGTTAAGAATTGGATTTATTTTGAAAAAAATGGTAAAAAATATCGAAGAGATTCTAATACTATGTCACAATTGGCTGGTAGTTCTTGGTATTACATAGCTTATATTTTGAAAAATAATTCAGTCATGATGCCTTTAAATACTTCTGATTCTAAAAAAAAAATAGATTATTTTTTACCTGTTGATTTATATATTGGAGGAGCTGAGCATTCTACTGGTCATTTATTATGTGTTCGTTTTTGGCATAAAGTTTTATATGATTTAGGTTTAGTTTCTACTAAAGAACCTTTTAAAAAAATTGTTCACCAAGGTATTATTTTAGGCGATGATAATACTAAAATGAGTAAATCTAAAGGTAATGGTGTTAGTGCTAAATTAATGTTAGATAAATACGGAGCTGATGTTTTAAGGTTATATGAAATGTTTTTAGGTCCATTAACTGATACCAAAATTTGGTCTTATAAAAATATTAAAGGTTCTGTTAAGTTTTTAGAACGTGTTTATAATATTTTTAATTTTGAAATTACAAAAATTAATCAAAAAGAGTTAGATTTTTTATATCATAAAACTGTTAAAAAAGTAACTGATTTATATGAAAAATTAAAATTTAATGTAGCAATAAGTCAGTTAATGATTTTTGTTAACGAAGTTTATAAACATAAAAAAATATCTAAATATCAAGTAAGAGGGTTTTTAAAATTATTAAATCCTATAGCGCCTCATTTAACAGAAGAATTAAATCAATTATTTTTAAATGAAAAACCAATATGTTTTTCTTCTTTTCCTTCTTATGATAAAAGTTTTTTATCTTTAAAAAATGTAGAGATTATAATTCAAATTAATGGTAAACTTCGTTCTAAAATCACTAGTTTATTAGATCAAAGTAAAGAAAATATTTTAAAAATAGCTTTAAAAGATCCTAAAATTATTAATTATGTTAGCCAAGAAAAAAAAATTCAAAAAATAATTTATGTTACTAATAAATTATTAAATATTGTTTTAAAAAAATAATAAAAATTTATTCATTATATTAAATTTTTAATTATAAAAATATGAAAGGTATAAATAAAAATTATGAAATTAAATAAAAAAGGACTTTTAATTATTATTTCCGGTCCTTCTGGTGTTGGTAAAGAAACTATAATAAAATCTTTATTTAATCTGAAAAATCATAATTTTATTTATTCTATTTCTTTTACTACTAGGCCTCAAAGAATATACGAACAACAAGGAAAAAATTATTATTTTATTTCGGAAAAAAAATTTTTGAATTATATTAATAAAGGTTATTTTTTAGAATGGGCTAAGTTTTTAGGTTATTATTATGGTACACCTCGTAATGTTATTGAAGAAAATATGAAAAAAGGTAAAGAGGTTATTGTGGAAGTCGAAGTTGAAGGAGCTTTAAAAATTAGAGAAAAAAAAATTAAAGACGCTATTTTTATTTTTATCGTTCCTCCAAGTAAAAAAAGTTTATATGAACGTTTGAAAAAAAGAGGAACAGAAACAGAACAAATTATACAACAAAGAATTCAAAAAGCAAATAAAGAATTTTTACTTGCTTATAAATATGATTATATTGTTATGAATGATGAAATTAATAATGTTACTGATAAAATAATTTCTATTATAAGAGCTGAACATTCCAAAACTAAGAGAAGTATTTATACTTATTTTAAAATTTTAGAAGGAGAAAAAATTAAATGATTAAAAAAAATAAAGATGGTCTTAATTATCCTTCAATTGATAAATTATTAGAAAAAGTTGATTCAAAATATAAACTAGTTTATATTGCTAGTAAAATTGCACATATTATAGAAGATCAAAAATTAGAATTAAAAGAATGTATTTGTCAAAAAAACATTGGTAAAGCTTTGGAAGAAATTATCAAAGATAGAGTAAAAGTAGTTTTTGAATAATTTATTTTTCAAAAATTATTATTTTTAGTTATTAATATGAAATTAAAACATACTCCAGTTTTACCAAAAGAAATTTTGAAATATTTAAATATTAAACCATCTGGTATTTATGTTGATGCTACATTAGGAGGTGGTGGTCATAGTGAATTGATTTTAGAAAAATTAAAAAAAGGTTTTTTATATTCTTTTGATCAAGATATTTTTGCTATTAAACAATCAAAAAAATTATTTACTAATAATAAAAAAATTGAATTAATTCATAGTAATTTTTTTTTCTTAAAACAAGAATTAAATAAAAGAGGTGTTTTTTTTGTTGATGGTATTATTTTTGACTTAGGTTTATCTTCTTTTCAAATTGATGATAAAAAGAGAGGTTTTAGTTATTTATCTAATGAATTTTTAGATATGAGAATGGACAGACAACAAAAGCTTACTGCTCATTATATAATTAATAATTATAGTTTTGAAAAATTAAGGCATATTTTTTTTAATTTTGGACAAGAAAAAAATTCTTCATTAATTGCGGCTGAAATTATAAAAAAAAGACCTTTACATAAAACTTTTGAATTAGTTGAAATTGCAGATAAGTTTAATTATAACAAAAGAGGTCATAGTTCTAAAAAAATTTTTCAAGCTTTACGTATTGAAGTTAATAAAGAATTAGAAATATTACAACAAACTTTAAATCAAAGCTTATCTTTATTAAAAAAAGGTAGTTCAATAGTAGTTATTAGTTTTCATTCTTTAGAAGATCGTTTAGTTAAGAATTTTTTTAAAAAAAACAGTACTATTAATTTACCATCTAAATTGCCAATAATTAGTAATTTCAAAACTGTTTTAAAAATAATCACTAAGAAAGTTGTTAAACCTAGTTTAGAAGAAATAGCTTTTAATAATCGTAGTCATTCTGCTAAATTAAGGGCTGCGATAAAAAATTAATAAATTTTTAAAAAAAATATAAAAAAACAGGAGTTTTAACAAAATAATGGATATAATTGATATAAATCAAAAATCTTTATGTTTACATGAAAAAAATAAAGGTAAATTAGCAACTAGATCTAAAATAGAAATAAAAAACTTTGATGATTTATCACTAGTTTATACTCCAGGAGTAGCTGAACCTTGTCGTAAAATTAATCAAAATAATAATGATGTTTATAAATATACTATGAAATCAAACACTGTAGCTGTTATTACTAATGGAACTGCAGTTTTAGGTTTAGGTGATATTGGTCCTAAAGCTGCTATTCCTGTTATGGAAGGTAAATCAATTTTATTTAAAGAATTTGCTGGTATTAATTCTTTTCCTATTTGTATAGATTCGAAAGATTCTCAAGAAATTATAAATATTGTTTCTAAAATTTCTTCTGTTTTTGGTGCGATTAATTTAGAAGATATTAAAGCTCCAGAATGTTTCGAAATAGAAGAAAAATTAAAACAAAAATTAGATATTCCAGTTTTTCATGATGATCAACACGGAACAGCTATTGTAGTTTCGGCCGGAATTATTAATTCTTTAAAAATTGTTAATAAAAAATTAGAAGAATCCGAAGCTCTTATTGTTGGTGCTGGTTCTGCTGGTATTTCTATAGCTAAAATGTTAATTTCATTAAAAATTAAAAATGTTGTTTTATATGATAAAAAAGGTGTTATTTATAAAGATTTTGACTGGTTAAACAAAGAACAACAAAAAATTTCTTTAATTACTAATTTACATCAAGAAAAAAGTAATTTAATTAATGTTTTTAAAAATAAAGATATCGTGATTGGAGTTGCTGGTCCTAATATTATTACGAAAGAAATGATTTCTAATATGAATAAAGATTCTATTGTTTTTTCTTTAGCTAATCCAGTTCCAGAAATTATGCCACATGAAGCTAAAAAAGCTGGTGCTAGAATAATTGCTACTGGTAGATCTGATTTTCCTAATCAAATTAATAATGTTTTAGTTTTTCCAGGGATATTTAAAGGTGCTTTAGAAGCTAAAGCTACAGAAATTAATAATGATATGAAAATAGCTTCTGTTTATGCTTTATCTAATATAATTTCCGACAAAGAATTAAATGAAAATAATATTATTCCTACTGTTTTTGATAAAAGAGTTGTTATTGAAATTTCTAAAGCTGTTATTGAAGCGGCAATTAAAACTAATGTAGTAAGAAAAAATTATTATGAACCAGAAAAATTAGACCAGTAGAAAACACAAAATAAAATTAAATTAAACTAAATTGTTTATTAAAAAAATAAACAGTTTATTTTTTTTTGATCTAAATGACAAACATATATTGATTTTTATGACATAGAATCAATCCAGAAATTAGTTGGCACTCTCACCTCATAGTGGATTATTTTACTCTTAATTTATCGATTGATTGTATGTTAATAAAAATTGACTTTTAAAAGGAGGTAAATATATACCAAAATAAGCAAAAAACCATTTAATAGTTTTAAAACTAATCGCAATTAATTGATTGTTTTCGAATCAGTTCATGTCCAAATATGATTATCTATGAATAGATTTAGCTAAATTCGCCAAAGTATTAACTATGTAATTTACAAATGCACACT